>CAZMFV010000093.1:0-1501 GCA_964565695.1 uncultured Lachnospiraceae bacterium | reverse complement strand
AATTTTTCTTGTTGAAACCATAAATCAAAATCTAAGAAGTTACTTTTATTTTCTGACATTCCTAAATACTTAATTTTATTTTCTAAATTGTACTTTTTAATAAAATTGTTGATCTCGAACTCTAAAAACCAGCCAGGCCATTCGGTTTCTTTCCAATGTTTCCAGTCGGATATATACATTTTCATAATTGCTTCTTTAGCAGTTAACCAATCTTTTTCTATAAATTCCTTGTTAAAACTAGAAAATAGAGAAAATAAATTTTCGTGCTTTTCTTCTGAATTATCTAAATATTTTTTGAATTTTGTAAATTTAACCGTTCTAAGAATATTATTATTTTTATCAATTCTTTCAAAAACTCCTTCTTTCATAGCTTGATAAAGATCATTTGTAAAAACATGCGCAGCAGATGAGTTCATCTTTCTTTTTAAGTAACTTTCTTTTAAGAAATCAGCAAATATATAATTACCTTTATAATGATATACCCCAATAAAACGAATATTGTATTCTTCTCTTTTAGAAAAATATTCCGCAATATCTTTATACCAATTCTTTAGTTGAGTTCTTTTTTTATATACGGGATGTTGTCCGTTACCACCTAAATAAGTGATAGAAGCTACTAACAAAACTTCAGTTTTATTTAAGCCTTGATAGAAAAAAAGATTTTTATTATTTATTTTTTCTGTGTAACAGTTTTCAGATCCTAATACATCTCTTAAAACTTCGAATATTTCTTTTTGATTAAGTGGTTGATCAAAATCTAATTCGAGACTTAAGTCGCTTCTTAATTGTTCACTTTTTATATTTGCCATATTGCCCCCTTATAATTTTATGATAGCATTATTTCTTGAAAAAATCCATGTTAAATGTTATTGTGAATAATTAATGATACTATAGTCATTTATACGACTATAGTATATAATTAAATCAAGGAGAAATTAATGAACAAAATGAATAAATTCACTTTTATAGATTTATTTTCTGGAATTGGTGGCTTTCATCAAGCCCTATCTAAACTGGGTGGCGAATGTGTATTTGCATCAGAAATTGATAAATATGCTATAGAAACTTATTCGAAAAACTACAATATAGATTCTAATAATGATATAACACAAATAGATGAAACTAAAATTCCAAAACATGATGTATTAAGTGCTGGATTCCCATGTCAGGCTTTTTCAAAAGCAGGGAAAAGAGAGGGATTTAATGATGAAACACGAGGAACTTTGTTTTTTGATATAGAAAGAATCTTGAAATATCATAAAACAAAATATATTATTCTAGAAAATGTGAGAAACTTAGCATCGCATGATGGTGGAAGAACATGGGCAACTATTTATTCTCATTTAAAAAAAATAGGCTATAGAGTAACGAGACAACCTTTAATTTTAAGTCCTCATCAATTTGGAATTCCTCAACTTAGAGAGAGGGTTATTATATTAGGTGTTTATGATCCGGAAAATTCCGGGAAAGATATAGATATTAATTTTGATAATTTAACCTC
>CAZMFV010000092.1:0-1558 GCA_964565695.1 uncultured Lachnospiraceae bacterium | reverse complement strand
GAATGCAAATAATCTAGATGATATTTTAGTAAATGTTGAAATATCTTTTATTTCAAATATGATTTCATTACCTTCATCAATTTCATTTTGTACAAATTTTACAAATTCATCAATACTAGGTAGAAGAACATGTTCAGATCTTTCTCTTTCATCATCTTCCTTAACACCAAAAAGTTTTAACAATTTATTCTTATCTTCTTCTGCA
Source organism: uncultured Lachnospiraceae bacterium (assembly GCA_964565695.1). Taxonomy (GTDB): domain Bacteria; phylum Bacillota; class Clostridia; order TANB77; family CAG-508; genus CAZCCM01. The sequence continues at coordinate 1,353 of CAZMFV010000092.1, read as the reverse complement.
AGTAATTTGTTTAAAGCTTCTTCATCTTTTTCTTTAAGTTCTTCTTGTTTAGCTTTCATTTCTTCTTCAAATGCTTCTTTAGTTTTCACAGCAGTAATAGAATAAGAACCTTTAGTTAATTCTACTTTTTCTATTTTTTCTTCTTTAATGTCATTTACTAATTCATTATATGTATATGCTGTATTTTCTAAATCATCTTCTTTTAATGAATTCATAGTAAAAAAGAAAATCAAAGGGAATAATGATAATATTAATAAAATCAATATTCTAGTTATTAGCTTTTCCTTTTTATTTTTCTTGTTTTTCTTTTTAGATTTCTTCTTATCTTCAAAATGATTTTCTTGTTTTATTTCTTCATCCTGTTCTTCTTTTTTCATTTTAAACTCCTTCAGTTATTTCATTGTCTTTTTCTTTTTCATTCTTTTGCTCTTGTTTTTCTTTGTTTTTATCTTTTATTCTTTTTCTTTTTTCTCTTTTAACTTTTTCTTCTTTTTCCATTTCTTCAAGTTTTTTTCTGTCTTTTTCTAATTCTTCAATAAAATTTATCTTTTGAGATACTATAGTTTGGTTATATTTAGTTTTTAAAATTCTTATAGCTATAAAAATATATATAAGATATATTGAATAATAAATCACAATTGGACTTACTGGTAATTTAAATAATTGACTTTGTACAATGATTGATATAATTGTAAAAACTAATAATGGCATTGACGTTAAATAAGTACTTAATCTATCAATTTGTTTCAATGACAATGTTCTTATACCAAAAATTGTAAAAACTGATATTAAGAATCTTCCAACAAAGAATGAAAAAATAATTATGAAAGAAAAAATTATAAGTGATACTATAAATCCAGATATAATAAATATAAATTTTAATTCATAAATAGAATTTAATTCTCTAATTAAATCTTTTTTTTCAAAACTTTGATTTTTCAGAAAGTTAAATTCTGAATATGCGAAAGATTCTCCAGGTTCAGCATATACCGTATCTTTAGAAAACAACATATAATGATCTACAGCATCTATCTCTTCCTTATATTCATTTCTAATATCTATTAAACTATCTGTAGTATTTATAATAATTAATCTATTAATATCTTCTTCTATAAAACTAATATTGATATCAGCATTTATAATGCCATCACTATATTCAAATTCTGGTAATTCATGAATTTGTTTTATAAAACTTCCCATTTTCTTATTTATAGAATTTGATATTGAAAATGACATCATTATACTTATTAAAAATAATAGCATAAGGATGTAGCGAAAACTTCCTTTACTTTTTGCTATTAGGATATCAATCTTATCAAGCCTAATTGCTGAATAATAAAAAGATTTTACAAA
>CAZMFV010000091.1:0-1616 GCA_964565695.1 uncultured Lachnospiraceae bacterium | reverse complement strand
ATTTTATGAATAATAAAAAAGCACTTCCTTGAAGTGCTTTTCATGTTATAAGTAAATATTTTATAATATAAAGTATAGCGTCATGCTATTTTTTTTCTATTATAGGAATATCAAATTCTATGTTATAAATAGGATTGATAATTTTTAGTTTTTCAACTTTCAAATCAACTACATTGCCATTTGCTAATTCATAGTATGCTAACTGTTGCAATATATCTTCTTTTGAAAATACTTCTTTCTTTTTACACTTAATATCAATTAATGTAGTTCTGAATAATAAATCTCCATCTCCTAGAATTATAGTTTTTTGTGTTTTTAGATCAAATCCATTAAAGATTGGATGTTCATTTAATTCTGACCAATCATATTTAGATAACAATTGTATTAAACTTTCACCATATTCTTCTATTTTTTCCATTAATACAGCGTCTTCAAAATATTCAACAGCTTCTTTATTGCAAGCCTTTCCAATTCTCCCACTAGATGAGTTTAATGCATAAATCAAAGATTTTTCAGTTAAAGTGTTCTTACTAGTATCAGCAAAATTCTTGTCAACTTCCTGATTTAATAATACACCCTTCATTATTAATAAATCATCATCTAGATTTAAACCTAGTTTTAATTTTGCATATATTTCAACAGCAGTCCCTAGCCATCCATAAGCAGGACCACTTTTTAATTTAAAATCTAAGATATTGTCAATTTTAGGAATTTTTGGAATAACATATTTATCTAATAAGTACTGATAAAAATTACTTTTATTTTTAATATGCCATGTGACAGGCATTAAAACTTTTGTTGATTTTATTGTTTTAATTAACTCTTGATTTTGTTTCATAAGATCTCCAAAATAAACATTTTACTTTTTTAGTTTTTTATTAAACTATAGTCATTCCACCATCAGCAAGGAAATATTGTCCATTTACATATGATGATGCATCTGTTGATAAAAATATTAGTACACCATTAAGTTCATATCTATTTCCTGGTCTTCCAATTGGATTTTGATAATTATATCCAGCTAGGAATTCTTCAGATTTAAACAAGGTATCTTTAGTCATTCCTGATTCAAATAGTCCTGGTCCAACTGCATTAACAGTTATTCCATATTGTCCATATGATGCTGCCATTCCTTTTGTTAATCCAACAACTGCTGCCTTACTAGCATTGTATGAATGTCTTATAAAAACATCTAATTTGTCAGCAATTACTGCATTTACTGAAGAAATATTAACTATCTTTCCATAATTTTGTTCCTTCATATGTGGAATTACATATTTACTCATTAAATATATTCCTTTTACATTAACATCAAAAGAAAGATCCCATTCTTCTTCTGTCATTTCATGCACTCCACCTCTTACAGCAACACCAGCATTATTAATTAATACATCAACTCTTCCATGTTTTTCAATAATATAGTCAACTCCTGCTTTGATTTGTTCTTCGTTTGTTACATCACATTCTACTGTTTCAACAATATATCCCTTTTCTCTTAAAGGGCGAGCAACTTCATCCATACTTTCCATTCCTCTTGCAAATATCGCTACCTTAGCTCCTGCTTCTGCAAAACCTTTAGCAGCATCTGCACCTAGTCCAGTTGAAGCTCCTGTTAT
>CAZMFV010000090.1:935-1640 GCA_964565695.1 uncultured Lachnospiraceae bacterium | reverse complement strand
CTCTTCCCCTTCAAGACAAAAATTTTCTAGTGATCTCCCCTTCGACAAACCGTACTCTTGGCATAAGGCAATTCCTATTGAGTTTAATGTGAATTTATCGAAATCTAAAGTGGAAAAATTCAAAACATACCCACCTCTATTAAAAAGAGAAGTAAAATAATGAATTTGATTTAATTTAATTAAGTGTTGTGTTTTTGCCATATTAAATTAATTTCCTTTAAATCTCATTGCTAAATTCATAAAACTAGAACTGTTCTTTATTTCACCAGCAGGAATAAAAACATATTTCCAATTTTTGTAACCATTTTTTTGATTCCATTTAGTCGCATGAGAACAAAATTGAATTGCTCTATTTTTCTTGGCAATAACATCTGCATCCTTAAGCATGTTTTCACCTTTAACTTCGACTAAATAAATAATTTCTTCTGTTTCGACAACAAAATCAGGTTGATACCTTTTATCTCTGTTGTAATATATATTAAACTCATTCACATTTGGTCTCAACCAATTAATAACATCGTTGTCTTTTTCCAATATTCTTGCCAATAAAAGTTCTGGTCTGCTATCAAATTTAGTTTGTGCGAATACACCCTTATTTATTCCATTAAATAAACTACTAGTTATTGCGCCTTGTGGTTCTTCAAATATGTTTTGGAGATTTTCGTATTGATATTTAGTAGAAAGATTAGTTTTTTGTACTCCGAC
>CAZMFV010000090.1:0-925 GCA_964565695.1 uncultured Lachnospiraceae bacterium | reverse complement strand
TCTTCACTTATCTCGCCAGAAGAATAGTAAAAATGATTAGGGGTAATCATTTGTTTATAAATTTTATCTGCTATGTCCCGTTTATTCATCATTACAATATTCTTCATACCAATATCATTGAATCGATTCTCAAAATGAGTTGTTAATTGAGTTATTAATTTAAATAATAGTGCCGAGCATTTTTCATAATCTATTTCAGCTTTTTCTCTTAATTCTTTTAACAACTCTTTTTCAACAGTATATGAAGAAAAATCGATGTTACTACCTTTAATTAGCGAACTTTCACTCGTATTTTCAAGGTTTTGAATAAGCAATTCTTCTTTTATTGGGACATAATTAAACACATCAAGATCTAAATCGAAATCAACAAATTCATACTTTTCTTCTCCCACACCGATTATATTAAGTATCGGTATAGGGATAAAATTTTTAACAATATCAGTTTTATATTCTTTTATTTTTTTCTCTATATAATTTTCTAGAGCATCGAAATTGTCTTTAAACAATAAACTCACTTGCTCATTTTTTTTCATTTCTTCACTGGCCTTACGGGAAATGTCTTCATTTTTAGGGTAATTTCTTCTATTAGAGTTATCAATTAATGATTTTATTACTTCATCTTGCACAATAGAATTAAATTTATTAACTTGAAAACTTAAATTTTCAGTTTCTGCAATACCTAATTGAGAAATTAATTTATCAGTTAAATCCAACGTGTCATTCATTTTAGGTAGAACTAATTCTGTTTCTTGTATTTGTTGTTCCTTCAATTCTTCAATTTTTATAATGTTTCCAGCCTTAAATATAGAATCGCCCCTTTGAGCTTCAATAAGTATTTCTTCAAACTTATCATGTGCAGTCAACATAACAGAGTCAATATTTTTTTTGCCTGCGCAGGCAAACGCAATCGGCAGATGCTGGCGGT
>CAZMFV010000089.1:0-1783 GCA_964565695.1 uncultured Lachnospiraceae bacterium | reverse complement strand
TAAAAAAATAGAAATACCAATTGATGTATCAAATGAAATTGGTATATCAATTGCTATGGCTGAAGCATTAAAAAAATTTACAGAGTATTTTAAAGAAGAAGAATTTGATTTGGTAATACTTTTAGGTGATAGATATGAAACTCTTTCTATTGCATCTGCAGCAATGCTTACTAAAACACCTATAGCACATATGCATGGTGGTGAACTAACATTAGGAGCTATTGATGATGCTATAAGACACTCAATAACTAAAATGAGTCAAATACATTTTACTAGTACTAATGAATATAAGGAGAGAGTAATCCAACTTGGTGAAAATCCTGAAAGAGTTTTTAATGTAGGTGCAATTGGTGTTGAAAATATTAGAAATTTAGTCTTAAGAAATAAAGAAGAGTTAGAAAGTAAATTAAATATTAATTTAGATAATAAATATGCTATTTTAATATATCATCCAGTTACATTAGAAAATTATTGTTTGCAAAATCAAATAAGTGAATTATTAAATGCTATTGATGAATCAATAATAGAAAATGATTTAAATTATATAATTATTGGTTCTAAGGCTGATCAAGGTGGATTAGAAATAAATAGTATTTTTCAAAATCTATCTGAAAAACATTCTAAAAATATTTCCTTTTTTAAATCACTAGAACTTATAGATTTTTTAAGTCTTTTGAAGAATGCAGAATTTATGATAGGAAATTCTTCGAGTGGAATTTTAGAAGCGCCTAGTTTCGGTATACCAACTATAAATATAGGTAGTAGACAAAAGGGAAGAATAGCTGCAAATTCAGTTTTAAATATTGATTTAAACAAAGATGAAATAAAAAGAAATATTGAAAAGTCTTTATATGATGAAGATTTTAGAAATAAAGTTAAAGATGTTAAGAATCCTTATGAAAAAGAAGCTACATCTGATAATATTATAAAAATAATTAAAGAGTTTTTAAATTCAAATATAGATTTACAAAAAGATTTTTATGATATTAATAGAAATCAGGAGATGGAATGAGACTTGCTGAATATAAAAGAAAATTAACAATTAAAGGAATTGCTAACTTTGAAGAAAAGGGTCCTACTGCGAAAGAAACAGAAGACTTTTTAAATTCATTACCTAAAGAAAAGGATCCATATACATTGTCTTTAAATAAATATAAAGCTAGAATGTTTCACTTTGATTGGAGATATAAATTATTATCTAATACTATGGCTTTCTTTGAATTAAATAAAATACATTTAAACAATTTATTTAATTCAAAGAAAAATGAAGAATATAATAAATTACAAGATGGAAAATCTTATGATATGCTAATTTTAGAAAGAGAAGTATCCATATCTGATGTTTTCCCTGAAGATCTATATGAAGAATTTCCTGATTATAAAATGGTGAATACTAGACATGATGGGACTGTTATCTTTGATAAAGAATTAAAAGATGCATATAGAATATTAGCTAGAAAAAACCCTTTTAGATTTGAATATAAATTATTAGCGTTAAAGGAATTAGCTTTACACAGTAGAATTTTAAAACAATATGATCCTAAAGCTACTGTTGTTTATATAAATGAAAGAAATATATATAGCCCTATTTTAAAAGAAATATATCATTCTAAAAACAAAGAACTTATATCATTTATGCATGGGGAAAACTTATTTCAATTACTAAAAACATATATGTCTTTTTCTAGATATTATGTGTGGGATAAAAAACAAATAGATATGTTTAAAAATGATATGTATTGTAGTATAGATCAATATATTGAATATACTCCTAAAAAGCTAA
>CAZMFV010000088.1:0-1987 GCA_964565695.1 uncultured Lachnospiraceae bacterium | reverse complement strand
GTATGGTATTTATTGATTTAAGAGATCAATATGGAGTTACTCAAGTTGTACTAAGGGAAGATATGGCTGAAAAATTAACACCAGAATCATCAGTACAAGTATCAGGAAAAGTTATAGAAAGATCTAATAAGAATCCGAAACTTCCTACAGGTGACATTGAAATTGAAGTTGAAAAAATAAAGATACTAGGAAAATGTAAGGTTAATCTTCCTTTTGAAATTAATGAAGACTATGAAAAAAACAAAGAAGATTTGAGATTAGAGTATAGATATCTTGATTTAAGAAATGCTAAGATTCGTGACAATATAATTCATAGAGCTGAAATTATGAGAGTAATGAGAGAAGAAATGAATGAATTAGGATTTGTAGAAATACAAACACCTATATTTACTAATTCATCTCCAGAAGGTGCAAGAGATTATTTAATTCCTAGCAGAATTCATAAAGGTGAATTTTATGCATTACCACAATCACCACAACAATTAAAACAATTACTTATGGTATCTGGTTTTGATAAATATTTTCAAATAGCACCTTGTTTTAGAGACGAAGATCCTAGAGCTGACAGATTACCTTGTGAATTCTATCAATTAGATTTTGAAATGGCATATGCTGAACAGGAGGATGTCTTTAAAATTTTAGAAACTTCTTTATATAATACCTTTAAAAGAACTGTTAAAGAAGGAAGAAAAGTAGATGAAGCACCATTTGTTAGAATTCCATATAGAGAAGCAATTAAAAAATATGGTATAGATAAACCCGATTTAAGAAATCCATTATTACTATACAATGTTTCAGATGTTTTTGCTGACACAGATATTCAAATATTTAAAGATAAAACAGTTATAATGCAAGTTGTTGAACAAACTGAATCTAGAAGAACATATGATGAATTAACTGATAGAGTTAAATTCCATGGCGGAAAAGGCTTAGCATGGGCTAAGATTGAAGATAGCGGAGAAATAACAGGTGGAATTTCTAAACTATTAACAGATGATATTTTAAATAAATTAAAAGAATATACTAATATTCCAAATAATTCTTCAATATTCTTAATTGCAGATGAAGATAAAGATTTAGCACTTAAAATATCTGGAGAATTAAGAATAGACCTAGGTAATACATTTGATCTATTAGAAAAAGATGTATTTAGACTTTGCTTTATTACTGATTTTCCAATGTATGAATTAAATGATGAAGGTGGACTAGACTTTGCTCATAATCCATTCTCAATGCCACAGGGTGGCCTAGAAGCATTAAATAATATTGATCCATTAGACTTATTAGCATATCAATATGATGTTGTATGTAATGGATTTGAAATTGCATCAGGTGCTGTAAGAAATCATGATACAGAAATCATGGTTAAGGCATTTGAACTTGCTGGGTATACAGAAGAAGAAGTGAAAAAACAATTTGGTGCACTTTATACAGCATTCCAATATGGAACACCACCCCATGCAGGTGCAGCTCCAGGAATTGATAGAATTATAATGTTAATTTGTGAAGTTGAAAATGTAAGAGAAATTACAGCATTCCCTAAAAATCAAAGAGCACAAGACTTAATGATTGGAGCTCCATCAAGAGTTTCACAAGAGCAACTAGATGAACTTGGAATTATATTTAAAAAAGAAAAGAAAGAGGAAGTTTAATGAAAAAAGTTTTTCTTAAAATTTTAATACCAATTATCTTATTTGTCTTATTAATATTTAACACAAGTTTTGCTATAACTGGAAAGGTTAATGATTCTAATATAAGAGTTAGATCAGGCCCTTCTACTGAAGATACTGAAACATTAACAAATCTATATTTAAATGATCCTGTTGAAGTAATTGAAAGAACAGGAGATTGGTATAAAATTATTACTCAAAATGACATTACTGGATATATTGCTGCAGAGTTTTTAAATGTAAAAGGTGATGTGCCAGGTAGTGAAAACAAAACTGAAGTTGAAGATACAAAAAAAACAGAAGAAGTTGATGAAAAG
>CAZMFV010000087.1:0-2089 GCA_964565695.1 uncultured Lachnospiraceae bacterium | reverse complement strand
ATTCAAAAAAACAGAAGAAATAAAAATAAAGATGGAAATAAGAATAAAAAGAATGTAGATAGAAAAATTTATTTTTCTTTAAGTGAGGATTTTCAAAAATATAAGATTGATTCAATAGATATTACTATTAATATTAAAAAGTAGTTTGGGTAGAAAGGCATTATGCAAAATATATTAGATTTAAATTTGTTAGATGAAAAAGTTTTAACAAATGAAATTACAAAAGATTTAGTTAATGAATTACCAATAAATTTAGAAAAGGAAGTTTTGAAAGGGCAAGAAAATTTTTTAAACTCTACAATAGGCACTGCTATTAATTTTGGTTTAGACATAGGTTTAAAAGCATTACTACCAGATGTAATTGAAGATTTGGTTATAGAAATCAAAGATGTTATTTTTAGAGAAGGATTTAAAGAAGGATTAGGATCATTAGTTCAATCTATAAAAGACATAGGTAAATCTATAACTGGAATTGCTACAGGTAAATTTGAAAATATTAATCAAATTGATGTAGCAACTAAAAGTGGTGGAGTAATAAATACAGTTTCTAAATTATTAAATTTAGGAATAGATAAGGCAATTGAAAAAGAATTCATAGATCCTACAATGGGTAGCATTATTCGTTCAGGTAAAACAGCAGTTCTTTCTTCTTTTTCTAATAAATTAGAAGACAGTATTAAAAGTCAATTTAGAACATTTGAGAAATTAGAAAGCCAAATGGAGAAATGGGAAATTAATTTAGAAAATAAAGAATTAGATAAAATGCAGAGAAATATTAATAATATAAATAACTATAATAAGATATTAGTTCCTTTTGAAGATATATTATTAAAATCAAAAGAGGTTAATATAATTCATAATTGGGTGAAGGAAAATAAATCTTTTGATATACCTGAAGAACTTTATGATTTAATTAAAAAGATTTAAAAGACGATAGAGAAAATATAAATTATAAATATATAGGAAAAAAAGCAGAAAATTTAATTAGATTAAAAAATGCTGGCTTTAATATTCCTTCAGGCTTTGTTATTTCGAGTATCTATTATGACGAAATCATAAAAGAATATAAAGATGAAATAGACAAATTAATAATGGATTTAAATTCAGATAATATTGAATATATTAAACTTAAAATATATGAGATTTTTAATAAAATTCAGATTTCTGAAAAGATTAAAAGTGAAATTAAAACTAAAGTAGATTTAAATAAAAAATATGCTGTAAGAAGCAGTGGTTTAAAAGAAGATTTAAATGATTTTTCTTTTGCAGGACAATATGAATCTTTTTTAAATATAGAGGGATTAGAAAATATATTTGAAAATATTATTGAATCATATAAATCTATGTTTTCAAATACTAATTTATCATACTTAATAAATAATAATATAAATTATAAAGATTTAAAAATGGCTGTTATTGTTCAAGAAATGGTGGATTCAGAATATAGTGGAATTGCATTTACTATAAATCCATTAACAGGAATTGATAAAGAAATAGTTATTGAAATAGCAGAAGGCTTGGGTGATAAAATTGTTAGTGGAAAAGTAATACCTAAAAATTATATATATAATTGGTATTTACAAGAGTGGATTGAAAAGGAAGATAAATATTTAAATGAAAATATATTAAATGAAATGATTGAAGTCTTTTTATCGATACAAATTCATTTTGGTTTTCCTTGTGACATTGAATTTGCAATAAATGATAATAATTTATACATACTGCAAGCAAGAGCAATAACAAAAATTAATTATACTAAAATTACTGATCAGTGGACAACTGCAGATTTTAAAGATGGAGGAGTTTCAGCAACAGTTTGTCATCCATATATGTGGAGTCTTTATGAATATATATGGGAATATAGTTTTAACTTATTTTTAGAAGAAGCAGTTCTATTTAAAACAGAAGATAAATTAGGTGATATGTTTTATGGCAGACCTTATTGGAATTTATCTAAGGCTAAACACGGGATGAGTAAAATAATTGGATATAAAGAAAGAGATTTTGACAATGAAATTGGTGTAGAAATAAATTATGAAGGTGATGGTGAAACAACAAATATTAATTTAATATCTATATTCAATATAAT
>CAZMFV010000086.1:0-2143 GCA_964565695.1 uncultured Lachnospiraceae bacterium | reverse complement strand
TATTTTTTCAACTAATGGAAGATCACTTTTCAATAATTCTGATTGTTTGTCTAGTAGATATGTTGCTATAAATGTTTTCATTTCTAGATTTTCATTTTTAATCTTAGTTGCAAGTTCTTTCTCATTACATATTATAATTGTTTTAATATGATCATGTTCAACGAAATTATTAATATATCCTAATATGTCTATTACATCTACATTTGCTCTTTCTAAGTCATCAAATACTAATACCTTGTTATCTGTTTCAAAAAACTTACTATAATCTATCTTTTCTGAATCTTGTGATATACCAAATCTATTAGAAATATTCATACCAGTTTTAGCATATTCAGGAATCTTTTCTATTCCATGTTTTTCCATATAGTCTTGTAAGTCTTTATCCATCATTTGGGTTGTATCTAAGAATATTTTCTTTGATATTTCTTCTAAATTAGAAATACCATATAGAGACATATATATTGTTGTATAATTCTTTCCACCTAGAGTTAATGATTCAATTCTTTTCTTAACTCTATTATTCCAAAAATGTGTCTTACCTGATCCCCATTCACCATTAATCATAATGGCATAATCGGTGTAGTCTGCTCTAACATAATCTAATATACTTTCAATTAAATCTTCCATAATTCTCCTAATACATTAATAAAAAATGTGATAAATATTTATTTTATATATTTTTCACCTTTTAACGTATTTACATGTCTTTATTCTATAACATAATATATGAAAATACAATTTAAAAAAGAGTCCAATTCGGACTCTCTTTTATTTAATACAATTTTATAATCTACATCATTAATTAAAAATTAATGTCATTTATTATTCTATAATTAATATAGTTTTCAACTAATATAAACATGTTTTTAACTTTAGCAATAGTTTCTTCATTTTTAAATTCAACTTTGTTCTTTATTTTTTCAATATAGTCTTCTATTTTTAAAACTTTAAGACCACTTGTATAATAATAACCAAATACAAATGCTATTGTAGCAAACCAAACATCAGCTGGTGTTTCAACATCTTCATAAAGTATTGTCTTTTCATCCATGAAGTCTTCATATACTTTTTCAGATATTAGAGATTGTTCTAATTCTTCTTTCGTAAAATCAGCATATTTTAAACTATCTAATTCTGCTTTTAAATAAAAAGAATCAGTTTTGTCAGCATCTCTTATTATCTTTACATGTAGTAATTCTTTTTCAGATAATCTCTGTGTTTCTATTTCATATTTATTATGATTATATACAGCTTCTCTTATAATAATGTCATACATTGTTTCTTCTAAGTATTCCCTAATAAGGCCATCTTCAAATAGAAGTTTAACACCATATGCACCATGATCCATTGTTTTATGATCAACAAAGCTATCATACTCCATTATTTGTTCAAATCTACCTAGATCATGAAATAAAGCAATTACCTTTGCTAAGAATATATCTTCTTCAGATAATCTCATATCTTTAGCAATTGATTCTGCTTTTTCTACAACTCTATGAGTATGTTCAAATTTATGTTTAATTTTAGGTTTTCTAAAATCATATTTATCTTTGATAAATTTATTGAATTCTTCTTCAATTCTTTCGTACTTTTCTATAAAGTTTGTTTTTTCCATTTATTTCCTCTTTCTACATCTCTTCATGATATATTACTCTTTTTCCAGTTTTTTCAGCGTAGTCAATTTCACTTCTTGTGCTTTCACCAATATATCCATCTATATTTACAACATATATTGCATCAGATATATCAATCTTATTGAAATGCACTTTTGACATTAGATTTATTTCATCTTCATTTAATTCTATATTATCAGTATTATATACACATTGGATTACAAGATATTCTTTTTCTAATTCTAAATCAAATGCAATTTTCTTCATTTCTTCTGAAAATCTCATGCTCCCACATATTGTTACTATTTTAATATTGTTATTATCTCTATTATCTTTATTATTTTTCATTTATTCTTTAAATCTTTCTACTGATCTTCTTTTTTATTTTTTATTTTTTATTTTTTTATCCTTTATCTTTTTCCTTACTTCCTCTATTTCTCACTTCCATAAATCTAGCTTTAAAATTAGGATTTAAAGGTGTTTTCATTAATTCAATAAATTCTACATCTGTCATTTCTATTATTAGTTTA
>CAZMFV010000085.1:0-2159 GCA_964565695.1 uncultured Lachnospiraceae bacterium | reverse complement strand
TGCCAGGAGATCCGCTAAGAGCTAAATATATTGCTGATAACTTCTTAGAAGATGTGATCCAAGTTAATACTGTTAGAAATATGTTTGCATATACTGGTAAATATAAGGGTGAAGATATTACTGTAATGGGCTCAGGAATGGGAATGCCATCAATGGGAATCTATGCATATGAATTGTTCTCTTTTTATGATGTGGAATTAATTTTAAGAGTTGGTTCTTGTGGAGCATATGGTGAGGAATTAAATATCAATGATATTATATTAGTAAACTCTTCATATTCAGAAGGAAATTTTGCTAGAAATTTAACGGGAATTGAAAATCATATTTCATATCCTGATAAAAAAATGGTAGAAGACTTGAAAAATCTAGCTGGAGATTTAAATATAGATGTAAAATTAGCAAATACAGCATGTTCAGAATGCTTTGAAGGTTATACACCAGACATATATGCATTTAGTAGTAGGTTCCCTGAAGAACTTGATATAAAGGCAAGCGAAATGGAAGCATTTGCATTATTTGAAACAGCTAAATTAACTAATAAAAAGGCTGCATGTCTTTTAACAGTTGCAGATATTATTGGTAAAGAAGCAATGGATATTGCTGATAGAGAAACATCATTAAATACAATGATTAATTTAGCATTAGAATATTTATCTAGATATTAAAAGTAAATAAAAAATATAAAGTATAAAAGAAACAAATAAAAAAGTCTAAAATTGTAAATACAAAGGAGAACTATATGTACTATAAAAAAAGATCTAAAGTTAATTGGCCTGTTATAATAACTGTAGGAGTTGCAGTTTTTTTCCTAGCTATTATAATAACTATATTAACTAGAAATTTTTTAAATGCAAAAAAGGATACAACTGTTGATAGGGTTCAAGCAAATACTGCTGCACCAAAGATTGAACTTTCTTTAAATACAGAGGAGCCTAATCAAAGTCAAGTGTTAATAAAGGTTAAGATATCAACTGGAGATCCAGATGGTTTAGCTAAAATCATAATACCAGGAGCTTCAGAAATTATATTAGAAGAAAACCAAACCAAGTATGAAACTACTTTTGCTGCAGTAAAAAATGCAATATATGAAATTCAAGCATATGGTAAGAATGGAGTATTTGGTAGTGGAAGAGTTACTGTATCTAATATACAAAGATATAGTGCTAGAGAACCATATATACCTGAAGGTTTTACAAAAGTAGATGGAACAGATGTTAATACAGGTTTAGTTATAAAAGATCAGAGTGGAAATGAATATGTTTGGATTCCAGCAGAAGATGGAAGATTAGTTAGAAATAGATCTGAAACTGACTCAACATATTATGAAAGTGATGCTGAACTACAATTTAGAAATTCTGTTGCAAAATATCATGGTTTCTATATTGGAAGATATGAAGCTAATGTATTAAGCTCTGGAGGTAAAGAAATAGCTGGAATTAGAGCTGGAGTATTACCTGCTGATAGAATTACATATAAAAAAGCTGAAAAATTATCTAAGGAAGCGGCAGAGGTATATAATTATAAAGGGCATCAAACAACATTAATATCTAGTTCTGCTTGGGATACAGCACTAGCATGGATAGAAAGAGCATTACCAGGATATAGTAGCAGTGTTAATTATGGTAATTATTCAGGAAGATTATTGCCAAATGGTGAAAATTCAAAAGATCAAATGGCTAATATATTTGACCTATCTGGAAATTTAAGAGAATGGACTAGTGAATCATATAGATTAAATGAAGAAGAAAGAAGATCATTAGCAAAACTTGAAAATATTGAAGTTGATGCTGTAGAAGACCAGAAAATTATAAGAGGTGGTAGTGCTTCAAACTCATCTACACCTAATAGATCTTTAAGAGGAAATCCGAATTCAGCATATGAACATACAGGATTTAGATATATATTATTTAAGGATTAATTTAAAATAATTAACAAACAAACATAAATATAAAATAATGATAAAATTAAAATAAGTAAAACAAAATTAAAAAGAAAAGAGAATGAAAAGTGTATAGAACAAAAACATGTGGAGAATTAAAATTAGAAAATGTAAATGAAGAGGTAACTCTTGCAGGGCATATTCAAAAAATAAGAAATTTTGGTAGTATGGTATTTATTGATTTAAGAGATCAATATGGAGTTACTCAAGTTGTACTAAG
>CAZMFV010000084.1:1740-2177 GCA_964565695.1 uncultured Lachnospiraceae bacterium | reverse complement strand
ATTTCTAAATTATCTAAATATTTTCTAACAGTTGTTGGTGACTTTATTTTAGTAAAATTTGAAATTTCTCTTAAAGATGGTGAAATATTTTTTTCTGAAATATATTCAGAAAGATATTTCAAGATTTTTTCTTCAGTAGTATTTAATTCTTTACCATATACTTTACTCATTACTCAATCCATTCAAATTCCCATCCAGAAATTTCTACTATGTCTCCTTCTTCTATTCCTTCATCTATTAAGGCTTTTTCAATCCCTAATCTATGTAGCATTCTCAAGAAATATGCCATTGATTCATTATCTTCAACATTAATTCTTCTCATTAGATTTTCAGCAGCCATTCCAATAATTTGGAAATTACCATCTTCTAAAACAATTACTTCAAAACTATCTTTATCATCTTCTAATGTGTATACAACCATTTCCTCTTCTTCATAT
>CAZMFV010000084.1:0-1730 GCA_964565695.1 uncultured Lachnospiraceae bacterium | reverse complement strand
CAATTCCTTCTAGTTCTTTTTCTGTGAAATTGATAAGTTCTTCAACGCCTTCACCTGTTGCTGCTGATATTTCAAAAAATGCCATGTCTTTATCTTTAGCTAATTTTTTAAGTTTTTCTATATTATCATCAATAAAATCAGTAATTAAGTCAGTTTTATTAGCAACTAATATTTGTTTCTTTTCTCCTAGTTTTTCACTATGTTTTACTAATTCTTTATTTAGAATATTAAAATCTTCTACTGGATCTCTTCCTTCAACTCCACTTGCATCAACAAAATGTAATAATAATCTTGTTCTTTCAACATGTCTTAAGAATTGTAATCCAAGACCTATCCCATCTGCTGCACCTTCTATAATTCCTGGTATGTCTGCAATTAAGAATGACTTTCCATAAGATGTTTCTGCTACACCAAGATTTGGTTCTAATGTTGTAAAATGATAATTAGCAATTTTAGGTGTTGCCTTTGTTGATTGTGATAAAAATGTAGATTTACCAACATTTGGAAATCCTAAAAGTCCAACATCTGCTAAGGATTTTAATTCTAAGATTATATCTTTAGATTGTCCTGGTTCTCCATCAATAGAGAAATTAGGTGCCTGTCTTGTCGGTGTTTTAAATCTAGCATTTCCTTGTCCACCTTTACCACCAACTAAAACTAATCTTTCTTGTCCTTCTTCTGAAATGTCTGCAATAACTTTTCCATTTTTAGCATCAAGAACAACTGTTCCTCTTGGAACACCTATTATTAAGTCTTCACCCGATTTACCAGTCTTATTTGATGAACCACCTGGAAATCCACTTTCAGCTTCAAAAATCTTATTATGTGTAAAATCAATTAATGTGTTTTTATTTGGATCAACAGTAAAGTAAACATCTCCACCATTTCCACCGTCACCACCATCTGGTCCACCATCTGGAACAAATTTTTCTCTCCTAAAAGATTTTGCTCCTCTTCCACCATTTCCTGATTTAATTTTAACTCTTGTATAATCTACAAACATCTATAATTTCACTCTCTCATTAATATATTCTTCAACTTCATCTATTTTTATTCTTATTTGTTCCATTGTATCTCTATCTCTTATAGTAACTGTATCATCTTCTAATGTATCAAAATCAACAGTTAGACAGAATGGAGTACCAATTTCATCTTGTCTTCTATATCTTCTTCCAATACTTCCTGAACCATCATATGTTACACTGAAATTCTTAACTAATTTATCATGTATTTCTTCAGCTTTATCTTTTAATTTATTTGATAAAGGTAATATTGCTACCTTATATGGTGCAATCGCTGGATGTAATTTTAATAGATTTCTTTTTTCTCCATCAACTTCATCTTCAGTGTATGCATCACATAATATTGATAGGAATAATCTTCCTAATCCCAGTGATGGTTCTATACAATATGGAATATATTTTTCATTTGTTTCTGGATCAAAATATTCTAATGTTGTATTAGAATGTTTACTGTGTTGACTTAAATCATAGTCTGTCCTGTTAGCAACTCCCCATAATTCTCCCCAACCAAAAGGATACAAATATTCTATATCTGTTGTTCCCTTACTATAATGTGATAATTCTTCTTTAGTATGATCTCTTAATCTTAAATTATCCTTGTTTATGCCTAGGTCAAGTAAGAATTGGAATGAGTTATCTAACCAATATTTAAACCACTTTTCATCTTCTTTAGGATTACAGAAAAACTCTAATTCCATTTGCTCAAAT
>CAZMFV010000083.1:0-2378 GCA_964565695.1 uncultured Lachnospiraceae bacterium | reverse complement strand
TCATTTAAGATTTCTATATTACTATCTATATTTTCTTTTTGAGAAAGAATTAAAATTTGAAAATCAAAATCACATGTTTTAAAAACTCTTTTATATGCAGTTACAATGGATTGTTTTTCAAAATCAGATTTAAGATCATAATTTATTGGATGAATTTTTAATATTCTAATATATTTATCTTTTGTAATTAATATGTCTTTTGTAATCTTTTCTACTTCTAAAAAGTCTAAAGTATTAATATTTTCTCCTTTTTTTGCTGGCAATATATCATATATTTAATCATTGTCAACAAAAATAGACTTAAAATTGGACATTATCTATTATTTGAATTAAAATTGTTTAATATATATATAAATATTGGAGGAAGAATGATTACAAAAAAAGAAGCAATGGAATTACTTAAAGAATATAATACAGATGAATTTCTTTTAGAACATGCTAAAACTGTTAGTTTTGTTATGGAATATTTTGCAAAAGAATTAGGATTTGAAGATGAAGCTGAATTTTGGGGAATTGTAGGTCTATTACATGATTTAGATTTTCAAATGTATCCAGATGAACATTGCATTAAAACTGAAGAAATTTTGAGAGAAAAAGGTATTGATGAAAGAATAATTAAAGCTACATGTAGTCATGCATATGGTGTTACTGAAACACCTCATAAACCTGAACATATGATGGAAAAAGTTCTTTTTGCAATAGATGAATTAACAGGATTAATTGGAGCATGTGCATTAGTAAGACCATCTAAAAGCACAAAGGATTTAGAAGTTAAATCTTTAAAAAAGAAATTTAAACAACCTAGTTTTGCAGCTGCAATCTCTAGAGAACTTATTACTAGAGGAGCTGAAATGTTAGATTGGGAAATGGATGATTTATTCCAAAGAACAATATTAGCAATGAGAGCATATGAAGACTACAAGGAAAACAATGGATAGGAACTTAAATTTTAAAGAATTTAAAGAAGAAATTTTCGAATTAGAAAAATTAGAATTAAAGGAAGATATCTATATAAATAAAGGGACTCTTCCTATTTTAATTAGCGCACCACATGTTTTAAAACACAATGCTAAAGGGAAAATTAAATTAGGTGAACCGTTTACAAAAGCTATTGCACTTTATTTAAATAAATATTTTAATACACATGTTTTTATAAATAATAAAAGTTTAAAGGATGATCCTGAATATACTGATCCAAATTCTGCAAATAAACATATTTATACTGATAAATTAAAAGAATATATACATAAATATAATATTGGTCTAGTATTAGATTTACATGGTGCCAAAGAAAGTAGAGATTTTGATGTTGATATAGGAACATTAAATGGAATATCTGCAGATAAAGATACTGTTAAAGCATTAGTTAAATCATTTAATAAAAAAGATATTTCTAATGTTAAGTTAAACTCTATGTTTAAAGGTGGAAAGATAACTCAAATAATTTGTAATGACACAAATACTGATATAATACAATTAGAATTTAATGCTAGAAAAAGAATGAATATAAGAAAATTAGAAAAAATAATTTCAAGTTTAATTCTTTTTATAGAAGAATATAGTAAATAGAGAAGCTTAAAGCTTCTTTTTTTATGTATTTTAATAAAATATGATATAATTTAATAAAACAATAAATAAAGAAAGTAAAGTGGAGTAATGTCAGAAATAATACCAGATTATTCATCTGAGGCATTAGATTTAATTAAAAATATAGATAAGTATGGACCTTATTTGAATGGCATATACTTATTTTCAACATATATTACAGGAACTACATATATAGAAAATATAAAGGATTTAAATTCTAGTTTAATTGAAGGATTAGAAGTATATTTCTTTAGAGAACTTGAAAATCAATATGATAATAGAGCAATTGTTATAAAAGATGGTGAAAATAATAAAATTGGATATATTCCTAAATATAAAAATGATATCATTTCTAAATTAATGGATTCAGGTAAAATAATATTTGGCAAGATAATTAAAAAAGAATGGAAGAATAATTATTTAAGAATTGATTTTGATGTTTACTTTAAAGATTAATAATAAATTAGTATTTAATAAAAAAGAAAACCTGGTTATCCAGGTTTTTTTATTTATTTCTTTTTGTTTATTCTTTATTGTTTATTATTTGTTATTTATTTTAATTTATTTTGTATCTTATCTCATCTTATTTTATTTAATTAAACATCAAGATTTGTAACTAAATTCGTATTTTCTAGAATAAATTCTCTTCTAGGTTCAACTGCATCACCCATTAAAACTGTAAATATTTCATCTGCATATGCTGCATCTTCTACTGTAACTCTAACAAAAACTCTTTTTTCTGGATCCATTGTAGTTTCCCATAATTGTTCAGGATTCATTTCTCCAAGACC
>CAZMFV010000082.1:0-2507 GCA_964565695.1 uncultured Lachnospiraceae bacterium | reverse complement strand
ACACAGTCGCAACATCACCGGGTAACTGTCCGACTGTTAAATGTTGTTGCAAATGTAGGCCTTTTTATCTTTGTATAAGTGCTATTTTTTACAAATAACCACTTTTAGAGAAAAATGACATCATTTTGACATCATTATCAAAGAATCTACTGATTTATTTTAATGATAAACTCATTGATATCCACTTTATAGTGGTTTTTTTGACGTTTTGTTAAACCATTTACATCTATTGGTTGCCAATAGTAATAATGAGTTTTGTAAAAATAATACAAATAAGATAAAATAAAGGTATTAATATGAAATGATGAGGAAAAAACAATGACAATTAATACCGCACCATCGAGAGTTGATGTTTTAGAATTTATAAAAATATCACAGGGAAGTCAATTTGTAATCCCTGTTTACCAAAGAAATTATACATGGAAACCAAAAGTTGAAACTCTGAAATTATTAAATGACTTTGAAAACACAATTGAATCTAATAACAAGCACTTTTTAGGTATTGTAATGTATTTAGCACAACATGGTGACATTGGATACCAAGAACTTTCAATAATTGATGGACAGCAGAGAGTTACTACCATTTTCTTAATGCTACTAGCATTAAAGTCTCTTGCCGAAGAAAATGGAAAGCAAAATATTGTTGGTATTATAGATGATTTTTATCTCTATAATAAATACACAGAAGACAAAAATAAATTTAGAATGAAACCACTAGTTAGTGATAATGATGTTTTTAAAAAATTATTAGAAAATAAAAAAGATAGTATTACTCTTGATGAACAAGAATCACTTGTTTTCGAAAACTATAACTACATTTTTAATAGATTTAAAGCTTTAGCAAATACATATGAACTACAAAAACTATTAAATTCTCTTTCTAATTTTTATATTGTTTCAATTCCTCTTATTAATTCTGATAACCCACAACAAATTTTTGAATCAATAAACTCGACTGGAGCTCCTTTAACTTCGGCTGATTTAATTCGAAATTATGTTTTAATGAAGTATAACGCAGATCAGCAAGATATCTTATACAACAATCACTGGAGAAATATAGAACAAAGTGTTCCTGACTCCAGAAAATTAGAAGATATTATAAGACAATTTTTAGCATCACAATTATACTTTCTCCCTAGTAAAAAAGATATTTATACTGAGTTTAAAAATTGGTGGGAAGACAGTACAGAGGAACCAGAAATAAAGATAGATCTGATTTATAAATATATTAATTATTACAATTACATTTATCATTCAGATAAACTCGATATTAGAATTAGTGAAGCTATTTTAAATTTCAGAAAAACATCCTCTAAAATGCCAGCTTCTTTCTTACTAGAAATTTTAAATTTATTCGAAGAGAAATTATTGTCCTTTAATCAAGTAAATGAACTTTTTACTATAATTAATACTTATCTTGTAAGAAGATGGTTAGGTGGTTTAAACACCAACAGTATCACCACGCTTTTCCCTTCATTATTAAAAAATGTATTAGATCATTCAAAAGAAGACTTTAGAGACATTTCAGATGTTACAATATATTATTTAGTCAACAGTAACATTGGAAAGAAAAGAAATATGCCAACTGATGAATATTTAAGAGAAGAATTAAAAAACATTGATGCCTATAGTAATACTGCAATAAGAGCAGTGTTAGAAACTATAGAAAATCATAATAATCCTGCCCCAGTTGATTTTAACGCATTAAATATTGAACATATAATGCCCCAAACTTCTACTTCATATTGGAGAGATATTACCGGTTTAACGGAATTAGAGTATTCGATGAAGTCTAATTTAATAGGAAATCTTACTTTAGCTAGCTCTTATGATAATAGTAAAATGGGAAATTCAAATTTTGAAAAGAAAAAAAATATTTTAAGAAAGACCTCTCACCTTAAACTTAATGAAGAAATTTTAAAACTAGAAATATGGAATGAAGATTCCATAGATGAAAGAACAAATACTTTAATTGATTCTATTATTGAAATATATCCCTATTTCACAACATCTTATACTAAAGCTGTAGATGATGAGTTAGAACTATTTCTCAATTCCGAAAAATGTCATTGCAAAGCAAAGTTGATTAGCCGATCATCGATTATTGTTCTTCCTGGGTCTACGTTTTCCTATTATGAAGAACATTCAACAAGAAACACCTTAACTGAATTAAAAGATGAATTGCTTGAACAAAATATTATAGTACATAAAGATAATCGCTTTGTTTTTGAAAAAGATTATGAATTTAATAGTTTATCTCAAGCATCTAGTTTTGTATTAGGATATAATTCCAACGGAAAAGAAGAATGGAAGTTAGAAGACGGAACATCAATAAATCAATATGAATTAATGAATCAGAATGGTTAATTTAAGAAATAAGGATTTTGAATTATAAATTTTTGACATCATTTTGACATCACTAGAGGTGATTTTCTCAGTATTATCAAGCTTGACATGCAAAAAACCCACTGTTTAGTGGGTTTTAGAGTTTTAAGGATAGCCAAACG
>CAZMFV010000081.1:1197-2663 GCA_964565695.1 uncultured Lachnospiraceae bacterium | reverse complement strand
CAATATTTCAATGTATGAAGCCTTAAAAAATGGTGAAGAATATGGTATTGGAGCAATTACTAAAAAGACAATGCCATTTATAATTGCAATTGAAGAATTAATAAAAGAAAAAGAAAATATAAAATTATCAGAATTATTCTCTTCTATGTTAGAAAAAACAGGATATATGGATGCATTAAAAAAAGACACTGATCCACAGGCTGAAAATAGAATAGAGAATTTAAGTGAGTTTTTAAATGCCATAATAGAATTTGAAATGGAAGATGCAGACCCATCTTTAAATAATTTCTTAGAAACTATTTCTTTAACAACAGATTTAGACAGCCTTGAAGATGAGAGTGAATTAGTAACATTAATGACATTACATGCATCTAAAGGTTTAGAATACCCAATAGTTTTTGTAATTGGTCTTGAAGAAGGGATCTTCCCTAGTGATAGATCAATATTAGAAGAAGATGGTGTTGAAGAAGAAAGAAGACTTTGCTATGTAGGAATAACTCGTGCTGAAGAACAATCTTTTTTGACTATGGCAAAACAAAGAACAGTTTTTGGACAAACAAAAATGAATATGCCTTCTAGATTTTTAGAAGAAATCCCAGAAGACTTGGTTGATGGCAAGGAAGATTTAAAGAAAGACAGTTATTTTGCTATTGATAGAGGCGATAAATCGGGTTATACTAATTATAGGACTAGATCTAGAGGTATGGAAGAACCTATAGTTAGATATGCTTTTGAAAATAAGAAACCAAGATCTGATTATCAATTTAAATCTGCAGAAGATTTCTTGAAAAATATATCTAGAGGAAGAGTTCAAGAAACTAGTGGAATTGACTTAAGTCAATTCAAAGAAGGAGTTAGAGTCTCACATAAAAAGTTTGGTGAAGGAATAATTACTTCATCTAAACCTGAAGGAGATGATTATATTTTAGAAATTAACTTTGCAAAAGTTGGTCAAAAAAGATTAATGGCAGCTTTTGCAAGACTAGAAATAATAGGAGAATAAAATGCTTAGTGTAAATAATGTAACTGTACAATTTGGTAAAAGAGTATTATTTGAAGATGTAAGTTTGCAATTTACAAAGGGAAATTGCTATGGATTAATTGGTGCAAATGGTGCTGGTAAATCTACATTTTTAAATGTTTTATCTAAAGAAATGGAACCATCAAGAGGTGATGTAAGTGTAGGAAAGGGTGAGAGAATATCTGTTCTTGCACAAGATCATTTTGCTTTTGATGAATATACTGTAATTGATACAGTAATTATGGGTAATGAAGAACTATATAATATAATGAAGGAAAAAGATGCAATATATGCAAAACCTGACTTTGATGAAAAAGATGGAATGAAGGCAGCTAAATTAGAAGAAATTTTTGCTGAACTAGATGGATGGAATGCAGAAAGTGATGCTCAAAATCTTTTATCAGAATTAGGAGTAGATCCATCGCTTCACTATATGCCTATGGCT
>CAZMFV010000081.1:0-1187 GCA_964565695.1 uncultured Lachnospiraceae bacterium | reverse complement strand
TTCTTTAAAAGTTAAAGTACTACTTGCAAAAGCATTATTTGGAAATCCAGATATATTATTACTTGACGAACCTACAAACAATTTAGATTTAGAAACAATAGAATGGTTCCAAGAATTTTTAATTAATTTCCAAAATGTAGCAATTGTTGTATCACATGACAGATATTTCTTAAACAAGGTATGTACACATATTGCAGATGTTGATTTTGGTAAAATAAAGATATTCCCTGGAAATTATGATTTCTGGTATGAATCATCTCAATTAATACTAAAACAAATGAGAGACGAAAATAAGAAAAAAGAAGAAAAGATTAAAGAATTAAAAGACTTCATTGCTAGATTTAGTGCAAATGCTTCAAAGGCGAAACAAGCAACGTCAAGAAAAAACTCTTTAGCTAAAATAGAATTAAATGATATAAAGCCATCTAGTAGAAGATATCCATATATTGACTTTAGAGTTGATAGAGAACCGGGAAGAGAAATATTGGATGTTAAAAATCTTACTAAAAAAGATGGTGATGAATATATATTAAAAGACATTTCTTTTAAATTAAACAATACTGATAAGGTATTAGTTATAGCAGAAGATGCAAGAAAAATAACTGCTTTATTTGACATTCTAGGTGGTAAAGATAAAGATTTTGAAGGTGAATTTAATTATGGATTAACAATTACACCAGAATATTTCATGCAAGAAAATCAAGAGTATTTTAATAATAATCTTAATTTAGTTGAATGGTTAAGACAATATTCTAAAGATCCAGATGAAACATATGTAAGAGGATTCTTAGGAAGAATGTTATTCTCTGGTGAAGAAGGTTTAAAATCTGTTAAGGTATTATCAGGTGGTGAAAAAGTTAGATGTATGTTTTCTAAGTTAATGCTATCTGGTGCAAACTTCTTAATTTTTGAAGATCCGACAAATCATTTGGATATGGAAGCAATAACAGCACTTAATGAATCTTTGAAGAAATTTAAGGGAGTATTAATGCTTTCAACACATGATCATCAATTAGCTGAAACTGTTGCTAATAAGATAATAGACTTAAGAGGTGATGGCATTGTAATTAAAGAAATGACATATGATGAATATATAGAATCAAATAAGAAGTAATTAAATTAATTAAAGAAAATAAATAATAAAAAAATATAAAAAATATAAACAATAAAAGGATAGAACAATAGGT
>CAZMFV010000080.1:0-2667 GCA_964565695.1 uncultured Lachnospiraceae bacterium | reverse complement strand
TCAATATCTACAATTCCAGAAGCAACAATTGTAGCTATTGAAACATATAAAGATACTGAAACATTAGTTTTAGGAGGATTAGATAGAGGTTTAGATTATACTGGCTTAATTAATTTCTTAAATAAAATTTATGATGATTCAGAATATAAATTAAAAAATATATTATTACTACCTGATACTGGACACTTAATTGAAGATAGGATTAGAGTAGACTATAATAAAATAAAGGTAAAAGATGTAGTAGAAGCAGTAGAAAAATCAGTAGAAATTACAAAATCTGGAAGTTGTATACTATCACCAGGTGCTGCAAGTTATGGCTTTTACAAAAATTTTCAAGAAAGAGGAAATATGTTTAGAGAAGCAATTCTCGATTTTAAAAAAGGAGGAAAAAATGAATAAAAAAACACTTTTAAAATTATTTACAATTTCAATTATATCAATTTTGTTTTTAACTAGTTTTTCAATTGTTAATGCTGTTGAAACTAGAATAAGATTAGATGATTTAGGAGAGGAAGAGTTTAATTCTTTACTTAGAAATGATATAAATTTTGAAGAAGAATTTGGCTTAGATGATGAAAGATTTCTTTTTGAAGATTCATTTGAAGATTTTTATGATGACTCATTTGATGACTTTTCGTTAGAAGAAAGAAAAGAATTAGAAAACTTAGGTATATCAATGGCATTTGGAGAAGATGGTGAAGTATTCTTAAGTGATGAATTTGAAGCTACTTTAGAAGAACTAGGTGAAGAAATTTATGAATTATTTACTAATCCGATATTTAATACAGCAATGGTTGCATTCTTTTCATTTGTATTAATAATTATAGTATCAAATGTTGTAGTATCATTAATTAGATTAATAGCTAAATGGAAAGTACATACAAAGGCTGGAAAACCAGGCTGGGCTGTTTTCCTACCAATCTATAGAAATGTTGTAATATTTGAAATAGCAGGTATTTCACCAGCATTATTATTACTATACTACTTAGTAATAATTCCATTCTTTGGTTTCTTTGTAATACCAATTGTGTCATTAATACTTAAGATTGTATTAGCAATAAATATTTCAAAGAAATTTGGTAAATCAGGTGGTTTTGCTGTAGGTTTAATATTCTTACCAACAATATTCTATGCAATATTAGGATTTGGTAAGGCAGAATATATTGATGAAGAAAAAGAAGTTGAAAAGAAAACTGAAAAAACTGTAATAAAAGAAGAAACAAAGGTTATTGCAGCTGAAGTTAAACCTGTTGAAGAAGTTAAAGAAGAAAAAGAGACAGAAAAAACTACTACAAAAAAAGTAGAAGCTGAAGTTAAGAAAGAAACTAAAGAAGAACCAAAAAAAGAGACAAAAAAAGAAGTTGAAAAAGAAGCTAAGGAAGAATAATTAAAAATATTATTTTAGCAAATATTTTAAAATATAGATTTTAATAGGAATACAAAAGGAGTCATAGACTCCTTTTTATTATATTTAATGGTTGGATTAGAAAGATTCTCGTGATATAATAAAAATATAAAAAGAAGATTATTTTATCTAATAATTGCTTTTAAAATAAAGTTGTTTAGGAGATCTTATGGAAAATATTGACAATAGAATTGATATTATTGTTGTTAAGAGAAATGGAAGAAAGGTTGATTTTGATGCTACAAAAATAGCGATAGCTATAAAAAAAGGTTTTGATAGTATTTTAATTGATGAAGATGAATCAAAATATAGCAATAGAGATATCAATAAAGTTTTTATGGCTGTATTAGATGATATTAAAGAATATAGAAAAACTAATGATAGAATCAAAATAGAAGAAATTCAAGATTTAATTGAAGATGAGCTTCAAAAACAAAAATATACAGATGTATATAAATCATTTTCTGTTTATCGTGAAAATAGAAAGAAATCTAGAGAAGTATTTTTAAATGAGAAAAAACAACATAAATTTATAAAGGTAATTGAAAATTTAGGATTACAAAGTAGTAGTTCAAGTGAAGTATTTTCAGACAATAATCCAGAAAATATTTTAAAAGCATATGGATCTGCTGTTTCAGAAGAATTTACAAAGGCATATCTTATTAGAGAAAAATATTCAGAAGCACATGAAGAGGGAGACTTCTATATTCATAATTTAGACTATATACCAACAGGTGCAACTGAAAATATATATTTAAATTTAAATAAAATATTTGAAGATGGTTTCACTATTTCAAATGTTAAGATAAGAGAACCTCAAAACATAATGTCATATGCATTACTTACAACAAAGGTAATTGCTGCATCTAGAAAAGAACAGTGTGGTGAACAAGTAATACCAGCATTTGATTATTTTTTTGCTAAAGGTATTTTAAAAACTTTTAAAAAACAATTTAGACTAGAAGTGTTTTCTCTTTTAGAATTTACTGAATTTGATCAATTTGTTGCTACAAATGGTATTGAAAGAGAAATAGAGAAAATTGAAAGTATTGATTTTAATATTGAAATATTCTTTCAATATATAAGAGAATCAAAACAATTACAGAGGCTTTTAGATTAATTGAAAATATTATTCACTAATGTGCGATAAATCAGCAGTTTAAAGACTGTTGCAAGAAAAACAAAACCCTGTAATCATTGAGATTACAGGGTTTTCAGCCTGTCAAAGAACCGCAGCTTCAACTTACGAAAGCTGCGGTTTT
>CAZMFV010000079.1:0-2682 GCA_964565695.1 uncultured Lachnospiraceae bacterium | reverse complement strand
TGCTCTTTTAGTTCTTTCTGCATTCATTTGTTTTTCCATTGATTCTTGAAGTTCTTTAGGTATTTTAATTTCTTTAATTTCAACCTTTTCTATTTTACAACCCCAAGGATCTGTTGCCTCATCTAATACTAATCTTAATCTATTATTAATAGCATCTCTTGATGAGAAAGTTTCATCTAATTCCATTTTACCAATAACATCTCTCATTGATGAAACAGCTAAATTTTCAATTCCTGCTTTTAGTGATTGAATTTCATATACAGCCATTTCTGGATTTGTTATTTGGTAGAATACCACAGTGTCAATTGCTATTGTAACATTATCTGCTGTTATAACAGCTTGTGGTGGTATGTCCATAATTTGTTTTTTTAATGATATTACAGCTCTTACATTATCTATAAAAGGAACTATAATTGTTAATCCTGCTGAAGCAGTTTTATGATACTTTCCTAATCTTTCTATTATATAGATTTCAGATTGATTAACAATTTTAATTGATTTATATCCAATAAAAGCAATAATACCAATAATTATTAAAGCTACTATCCATTCCATGTTAATTCTCCTTTAAATTCTTTTATCTTAATTATATTTTTTATCTTATTGTATATTGCTTAATTAAACTTGAGTCTTTCTTTCAACTATTATTTTTACACCATCTATTCCTTTTGCTATAACTTCTTGATCTACTTCTATTGTTTCATCTTTACTTACAGCTGTCCAAGTGCTGCCACCTATTTTTACTACACCAAATTTAAGTTCAGACACTTCTTGTATTACTATTCCTGTTTCACCTATTATAGTATCTATATTAAATTTTTTAACATTTTCTGTATTCCTTATTTTTTCACTAAAACTTTTAGTAAAAAACAGTAAAATCGTAGATGAAATAGTAAAGCTTAGAATTTGTATAAAAACATTTGAAGTAAAAATACTTATGACTGTTGTGATTAATGCTCCTATTGAAAACCAAAATACTAAAAATCCTTTAGTAAAAATTTCTACTATCAATAATATTCCTGATATTATCAACCACATCCACCAATTCATATTCTACCTCTTTAGTTCACTATCTGTTTTTATTGTATCATAAAATCGCAAATAAAAAAAGAAGATAAATCTTCTTTTTATTAATTATTTTATTTGCTTTTATTTTTTATATTTCTTGTTAATTTTTAAAGTTTTTATTATTTTTTCTTATCTATTCTTCCACTCTCTTACTTTTATATCTTGATATTGTGCAAGAACTTTAACATATTTAGAATATTCATCTTCCCATAATTGATCTGGAACTTTATCAAATGCTGAGAATACTTCTTCTGCTTCTTTTATAAATACTAATTGTTCATTAGGTGGTAGTCTCTCATACATTGATGAGAATTTATATAATTTATGTAATGTATCATGTGCTTTTATAAATGACCAAAAGTCATTTACTTTCATTCCTGACATTTTAATTTGTGTGTATGCCATAAATAATAAAGTAGCTGCTACTATAATTAATATTAAAATAATGATTATAAAAAAAGCCATATCTTTCCTTTATTATTCATCAGGCAATCTATTCTTATGTCCCTTATCAAAAAGTCCCTTTCCTTTTTTACCTAAAATTTCTCTTTCCTTTTTTCTCTTTTCTTTTTCTAATTGTTTTATTTTCTTTAAATATTCTTTTTCTTTTTTTCTTCTCTCTTTTTGTATCTTTTTTTCTTCTTTAGTTAGGGCTTTATTTTTTTGTTTTCTTTTAGTTGTAGTTTGCGCAATCGCTTCATCTACTGTAAGAACTCTTTCAAAATTAACAACATTTTTAGAACTATACTTTTCTCTTTTTTCATATTTGATGTCTTTTTTAACTGTTATTGTTTCTTTTATTCTTTCATATCTATCAATAACTTTTTTATCTTTTTTAAGAACTGGATCTATATCTAGAAATTCTTTTCTCCAAATAATATGCCTTTCAAATGAATTAAAAGGATGTACATTTAAGTCTTCATATGAATACATTATTTTAAATGCTTCATCATCAATTGTTATTGTAAGATTACTCCAATTCCTTCTGTATTCATTTACATACATTCTCTTAAGCATTTTTATCTTGTTATATATTCCAGATAATAATTCTAAATATTCTTTTTCATTAATATTAAATAATTGTGGTATTTCATAGCAATTAATTGCTTCTTCTTTTACAATACTTTTAGGAAGATAATAAAAGAATAATTCACCAGACATATTGTCATCAACACTTGCATATAGTGCTATTTTAATCCATTTTTCAGGAATCATATATAATAATTGTCTTTGTATATCTGAATATATCTTACTTTCCATTATTATCTAATTTATACCTACCTTTTAATAAGACTTCTTCCTGTCATTTCATCAGGTTTTTCTAATCCCATTATATCTAACATAGTTGGAGCTAAATCTGATAATATCCCATTATCTATATCAGCATCATAATTAACAAGTATAATAGGAACAGGATTTGTAGTATGTGCTGTTTCAGGTTCTCCTGTTTCATAATTTATCATTTGTTCAGCATTTCCATGATCTGCAGTTATAATTAAAATTCCATCAACTTCTTTTATAGCTTCAGTAACTCTTCTAATACAATCATCAATTGTTTCTAAAGCAGAAATTGTAGCATTTAAATTTCCAGTATGTCCTACCATGTCAGGGTTA
>CAZMFV010000078.1:1637-2756 GCA_964565695.1 uncultured Lachnospiraceae bacterium | reverse complement strand
ATGGCTTCAATGTCTTTGTGCATATTAGTCCTCCACATTTACTTTAGTTATTTTTATATATTCATTAGTTTGAGATATTAATTCAGTCATTTCACTTTTGATTAAGTCAATAATCCAATAAATATTCTCTTCATCTGCTATTATTAAATATCCATCTCTATCAAGTCTGTCAATTTTTTTGTCAATAAATATTTCTTTAAGTTTCTTAGTACCAGAAAGTCCAACAGGACGCATCCTATCGCCTTCTTTACGATTTCTGATTACTAATTCTGTTTTGATTAATTCTTTGGGTATAGTTATGGAATCCTTTAAATTTACAGGTTCACTAACTTCTTCCATAAGTATTGTCTCTCCATGAATTTTATTAATACCCTTTTTTAAAGGTATATATATATTATTATGATTAATATTTAAATTTCTTTCAAATATTAATTTTCCATATGAATTTCTAATTCTAACATTATTAATATTATCAATAAATCTTCCAGAGTCTAAATCCTTCAAACGGACAATATTTTCTACATTGTCTAATGACAAATCTCTAAGACCATTAGGAAATTGATCAAATGTCATTCTAATGATTCTATTTTGGATAGCCTTGTCCAAGACGTTTAAGTCCTCGATGTTGATTATTATTTGATTTAAGTTTTTTTGAGCTATTTGTTCAAATATTTTCTTTGAATACTTTTGTAAAAACTCTACATCTATCTTGGACAACTCAGATAAATTAAATATGCTATTATATATCTTCGGGTTATATTCTTCTCTTAAGAAAGGCAATAGTACATTTCTTATTTTATTTCTATGATATTCTATTTCTAAATTTGTAGAATCTTCAACATATTCAATATTATTTTTACATATGTATTCTTCAATTTCTTTTCTGGTGATATTTAATAAAGGCCTAATAATTGCTCCACTTTTATATTCTATTCCCTTAAGTCCATCAATACCAGTACCTCTTATTATTCTCATAATTAATGTTTCAACTTGGTCATTATAGTTATGTGCTAGCGCAATTTTATTAGCACCAATCTCTTGAGAAACTCTTTTAAAGAAATTTTTTCTAAGTTTTCTACCTGCAGCTTCTTTAGAAATCTTCTCTTCATGTGCTAGTCC
>CAZMFV010000078.1:0-1625 GCA_964565695.1 uncultured Lachnospiraceae bacterium | reverse complement strand
TATCTGTTTTTTCAGACTTAAAATATAATCCTAATTTTTTCGCTGTATTTCTAGAGAATTCTTCGTCTCTATCAGCTTCTTCGCCTCTTACACCATGATTAAGATGACAAATCGAAAGGGTCAAATCAAAATCATCCCTAATTTCTAATAGGGAGTAAAGAAGTGCAGTAGAATCCATACCTCCTGAAAAACCTACAAGAATGGAATCTCCTTTTTCTATTAAATTATAATCACTTATATTTTTTAATATTTTATCTATCATTATTAACATAAAAAGTGATAGACTATTCTATCACATAAGGAAATTAGCTATTATTATTCTTTCTCCTGTTATTGCTTCTCTTGTTTTCTCTCGTTCTAGCTTGTTGAAGGTTTTCATTGCTTTGCTTTATAAACTTATTAAGTTTATCCTCAAAGGACATGTCTAAGTTTTCTTCTTCTTTTTCTTTAAACCAATCTACATTACTAGGTTTTGAGCTTTTTGGTGCTGCCTGTTTTATTGAAAGGGCAATTTTGCCTTCTTTTTCAGATACAACTTTTACCTTTACTTCATCTCCGACATTTACAACGTCTTCTACTTTTTGAACAAAACCATTGGAAAGTTCTGATATATGCACCAGACCCTCAACACCTTCTTCAATTCTAACAAAAGCTCCGAAATTAGTAGTTTTTACTACTTTCCCTTCGACTATTTCACCGATACTAATAGCCATAATTCCTCCCAAATTTATTTATTTTCAAATGGATTAGCGGAGTTTTCTTTATCTTTGTCTATGAAAATGACTTCTTTAGGTTTAACCATGCCATATTCATCCCTAGCAATTTGCTCAATAAATTTTAAACTACCACTATTTTCTATTTCATATTCTAATTTTTGAATATCATTATTTAACTGTGCTACTTTTTCTGCCTTTTCATCTAAAGTCGCTTCTAAGGCATCTATATGATTTAATTGGTCGTGTATATTATATGCAAAATATATTAAAACAAAAATCATTACGATAAGTACATATTTAAATCCCTTGCTCTTATTTTTCATATGTCACTCCCATTAATTATAAACAATTTTATATTCTTACGTATAATTCTTCTGGTTTTGGATTTGTAATACTTTCTCCATCATTTATTACTTCAACACTTATAGTATTGTTTGAAAAATTGATTGTAATTGTATCTCCTACATTTACATTTTCACTAGCTTTTGCAACTTTTCCATTTATCAAGACTTTTCCCGCTTCACTAGCTTCTTTCGCCACTGTTCTTCTTTTAATTAATCTCGAAATTTTCAAAAATTTGTCTAATCTCATGTCTCTCCAATTTTTTTAATTAAGGTACACCCAATGCAGATGTACCTTAATTGATAAATTATTTGTTTACTATTTCTTTGAATCCTTTTCCAGCTCTAAATACAGGTGCTTTTGATGCTGGGATATTAATTTTTTCTTCAGGATTTCTAGGATTTCTACCTTCTCTAGCTTTTCTGTGTCTAACTTCAAATGTTCCAAAGCCTACTAATTGAACTTTGTCACCATCTGCTAGTGCTTCTTGTACAGTTTCGATAAAAGCGTTTAATGCGCTTTCAGAATCCTTCTTTGTTAATTCACTTTTCTCAGCAATTTGAGCTA
>CAZMFV010000077.1:0-2864 GCA_964565695.1 uncultured Lachnospiraceae bacterium | reverse complement strand
TGGTGGTAGATTCAATAATTCAGCTGTAAATCCAAGAAGAAATGTTGAATATAATACTCTTCCTCCCATATTAGAACCTATAATGAAGAATAAAATGTTTATAGGGTGGACACCTGAACCAAGTTTGACTATAAAAAATCAAACTTATACTGCTATGTGGGCTACTCCTATGGAAATAAAAATGATAAAAGCTAATGTTAATGAAGAAATTTTAATTCCTATAACTATACCAGCAAATGGTTTCGTGTTAATATCAAATAATGACGGTGAATATGTAAAATATACCAATAATAACTTATATATAACTAATAATGTTTTAGCAAATAAAGCATTTAATATTAAAATAGTAGGAAGAATTAAACAATTTGCTTATCCTAAAGTTGCTGATTCTTATAGAAAGCAAATGTATAAATTAATAAATTGGGGAGAATTAGGGGCGGAAACTTATAAATTTTCAGGGGATAGACTTAATACATCTGTACCTAAAGGTGGCTGTGATAATCTAACTGGACCATTACCAGTTCCAGAAAAAAATTCTTTTACGAATATTAAAAACTTTGATTATACTTTCTATAATTGTGGAAAAATCGGACAGATACCACCAAAATTATTTAAAAATGCATTTAAAGCTACAACATATAGAGGTACTTTTGGTGGAAATGTTAATTATTATAATACAATAAAAACAACTATACCGGCAGATTTATTTAAAGATTCACCTGATGTAACGAGTTTTCAAGATTTATTTTACTCTTGTAGAAATTTAACAGGAACAATACCACCAGATTTATTTGAAGTTCACACTAAAGTAACTAGTTTTCAAGGAATTTTCTTTTACTGTGGGAATTTAACAGGAACAATACCACCAGACTTGTTTAAGAGTTCTTCAGAAGTAAAGTCTTTTTCTCAAGCGTTTTTTAAATGTGGAGGATTAACAGGGAATATACCTGAAACTTTATTTGCTAATGCCATAAAAGCTGAAAGTTTTATTGCAACTTTTCATACTTGTAATGGATTAACGGGATCAATTCCTGCTAATTTATTTGCAAGCTGTATTGAAGCAAGAACTTTTAATGTAGTCTTTAATGGATGTACTGGATTAACTGGTGAAATTCCGGAAACATTATTTGCGAACTGTACTAAAGCTACATCTTTTGGAGGAAGTATTCCAGGACTAGTAAGTGGTGATGGTTTAGGTGCTTTTGATTATTGTCGTAATCTAACAGGAAGTATTCCTGCAAATTTATTTGCAAACTGCCCTAATGTTACAAGTTTTCAACGAACATTTGCTTATTGTAATAATTTAAGTGGAAGTATTCCTGCTAATTTATTTGCAAACAACTTAAATGTAACAAGTTTTAATGCTACTTTTGCATATTGCAATGGCTTAACAGTTATTCCGGAAAATTTATTTGCAAACAACTTAAATGTAACAAATTTTAATAATACTTTTACCTATTGTAGTAACTTAACATCTATACCAACTAATTTATTTGCTAATAATTTTAAAGTAACAAGTTTTAATGCTACTTTTGCATATTGCAATGGCTTAACAGTTATTCCGGAAAATTTATTTGCAAATTGTCCGAAAGTGACAAATTTTAATAGTACATTTGCTTCTTGTAAAAATTTAACGGGTATTCCGGAAAAGCTATTTACTAATTGTCCAGAAGTAATAAGTTTTAATTCTACTTTTCGAGGATGCTTAGGATTAACTGAAAGTATACCTGAAGATTTGTTTAAATATAATACGAAAGTAACTTCATTTGGGTCTACATTTGAAGGTGAACTAAATAATATAAGTCTTTTAGCAAGTGAGATCCCAGAGAATTTGTTTAAATATAATCCTGAAGTAACAACTTTCGAAGGAACTTTCAGATATAGAGGTAATTTAACAGGAAATATACCTGAAAACTTATTTAAATATAATACGAAAGTAACTTCTTTTGTAGGAACTTTTGGAGGAAGTCCAACTAATCGTAGTAAATTAAGTGGTCCAATTCCGGAAAATTTATTTAGATATAGTCCTGAAGTAACAAGTTTTGCGAGCACATTTTCATATTGTGAAAATTTAACAGGGGTAATCCCCGAAAATTTATTTAAATACAATACTAAAGTTACGATGTTTGGAAACTATTTGCCAAGCGATACTGATGGAGGTGCTAGTTATAGTGAAGGAACATTTGCCTTTTGTAGTGGATTGACAGGTCCAATTCCGGAAAACTTATTTGCTTATAATATAGAAGCTACAAGCTTTGCTAAAGTTTTTGAAGGATGTTCAAGTTTAACTGGAGCAATTCCAGAAAAACTATTCCTATATAATACTAAGGCTGAGAATTTTGCTAGAACTTTTGAAAATTGTAAAAACTTAACAAGTATTCCTAAAGATTTATTTAAAAATAATCCTGATGCAAATAGGTTTTATGCAACTTTTAGAGGATGTACAGGACTGACTACTGGTATACCAGAAAACTTATTTACGAACAACCCGGAAGTAATGGATTTTAGACATGTTTTTTCTGGATGTACAGGTCTTTCGAATAACATGCCAACAAACTTATTTGCAAATAATGCTAAAGTTAATTTTTTCAGACAAGCTTTCTATAACTGTTCTAATATAACTGGGAATGCTCCAAACTTATGGGATAGAACTAATGTATCTGATAGTAGAGAATGTTTTAAAGGATGTACAAAACTTTCTAATTATTCTGCAATACCAACTACTTGGAAATAAAGTTATATAAAAATATAAAAAATAATAAAACTAAACGATATAAATATTTTATTTCGTTTAGTTTTTGTTTGTAAATTTATTACAATTAAATTAAATATAGTGGAATAATTGCTGATTTATAGTAAAAACG
>CAZMFV010000076.1:0-2893 GCA_964565695.1 uncultured Lachnospiraceae bacterium | reverse complement strand
ACTAAGTTTCTAACATTTTCCAAAATAATATATTTAGTTTTGTGATATTTTAATATTCTTTCGATGTCAAAAAACAACGTTCCTCTAGTTTCATCATTAAAACCTTCCCTCTTGCCAGCTTTAGAAAAACTTTGACAGGGAAAACCTGCACATAAAACATCATGACTTGGTATTTTCTTTTCGTCAACTTTTGTAATATCATTACTTGAATCTATATTATAGTTTTGGAAATACGTATCAATAGCATACTGATCAATTTCTGAAGCAAAAACACATTCCCCTCCAAGTTGATTTAATGCCTGGTGAAATCCGCCAATTCCAGCAAAAAGATCTATATATTTAAAATTGTATTTATTATTATTATTTTCCATTATTTATCTCCTTGTTAATTAATTATATACTATTTTTGAATAAAAAGCTAGCATTTATTTTAAGTTTAAGCGAAAGATTACAAAACCACTAGACATTAAGTTCAAGAAATGATATATTTTTTTTAAGGAGTACTTATGGCAAATATAAAAAGTGAACAATTAAGAAGTGATTTAAGTTTAGAGTTGGATTATGACCAACCTCTTTCTAATTCCAGGATAATTGAAATGTTAACAAATTTATTAGGAAAAGAAAAGACATATACCGAAAAATTTGATAATAAAAATGTATTTTGTTATCAATCTAAAGAAAAGACAGAAGTTTTATTGTTAGCTTCAATTACATATATGGGAGGAACAGGACAACATCCTGTTTACAAGAAAAGAACACAACTAAAAAAATGGTATAAAGAAGCGATAGAACATTATGAAAAGGACCAAAATTATAATGTTAGATTTATTGGTGTATATCATTATAAAAATAATATAATTTTTGCAGACTTTATAAAAGATACATACCTTAATAAGAAAATGAATTCGTCTGCGGCTCATGTTTATACAAATGATTTATATCAAGCGATGAAAGAAGGCGTTTTCAAACGAATAGATAGAAATAACAATATTATTAAAACAATTAAATTTACTAAATTTAAAGATTATTTAAATAATAATACATTAGAAGGTGAAAACAGTTTGTTTGCATTGTTCTCATTGTTTAATAATGAACTTACTACAAATAAGTGGTTAACTGCAGAGCGAGCTATTGTAGAAATGCATAAAGGTGGATGGAATCATTGGAAAGAAACAGAATGGCCAGGTTGGTTTTTAGAATTTAAAATGAATTCTTTCATTGAAGAATACTCCCTAGAAAACAAAATTA
This sequence comes from uncultured Lachnospiraceae bacterium, assembly GCA_964565695.1. GTDB lineage: Bacteria > Bacillota > Clostridia > TANB77 > CAG-508 > CAZCCM01. The sequence continues at coordinate 1,645 of CAZMFV010000076.1, read as the reverse complement.
AATATATTGGTAGTTCTAGTTTTTCAAAAAATATGCTTGACTTTGATTTATGGTTTGATGAAGAAAAATTTTATGGAGATTTAAAGGCAAGTGATTCTGCTGCAAGGGAAACACCAGGAAATGATCAAGAAAATTTTATGGATTCAATAAATAAATATGATAAATTTTGGTATATAATTTATGAACACGATACAATTAAAGATAAAGACACTAAAGATTTTGAAGCTACAAGATTTAGAACTAAATATATAAAAGATAATAATGAATGGCCTAAAAACAAACCGTGGGATGAGTTGAGTTATTCTAAACGAATGAAAAATTCAGTAAAATTTATAAAAATGTATATTATAGAATTAAATAGAGTAAATTATAGAGAAGTATTAAGTGATTTTAATCAAGGTAAACAACCAGATGGTTCAAAAAGAAAACCTAAATTTAAAATTACAAAAAACAATATTGATAACTTCTTGGTTTTCCAAGAAAACTTCATAGAAATTGATTGATACAAAGGAGAATAAAAAATGATAGAACACTTACAAGATTTAGATAGAGCAGTACTAGTCGGCCCCAACTCTCAAGGGAAAACTTACTTGCTTGAGCAATTGATTAAAGATAAAGATTTCAAAGGTTCAACTGTTGCTGTTTGGTCAGAAATTAAAGCAGATGAGAACCTGAAGAATACAACAGATAGTACAACCTTAATAACTTGGTTAAATAAATTAGTTGAAATAGATGATTTAAAAGAAATGTTAGACGAAAAAATAAAATTGATAGATTTTTCCGATATAAACGATAATAGTAACATTAAAGTTGAATTAACTAATGAACTAAAATCTTATAAAGGACTTTTAGGTGTAGATATTAAAACTAGTTCAAATCAATGGAAAAGTCCAGGAGCTGGCGAAAGATTTTTAGGGACACTAAACATAATTTCAAAAATACTAGAAGAAAACACTGATAATAGTTACAAGTACCTAATTATAGATGAACCTGAAAGACATTTGCATCCTTCTTTATATATGAAAGCTGCTAGCATTTTAAATAAAATTTCAAAAGAAAATATTAAAGTTATAATTTCAACTCATTCTCCTAAAATTGTAAAGTATTTTGTAGAAGATACAAACGAAATTATTAAAATGGACAATGGAGAAATTATTCAACTTCCTAATAAAGAAGAACTGTTTGAAAGTTATTTGGAATTTAACCTTTATTTAGATAATGACTTAAAATATGATTCATTCAAAAAAATAGAAACTAATTTAAAAGAATATTTTGATGTTTTCATTTTACCAATGATATATGATAGTTTGTTTAGTAAATATACTATCATTGCTGAAGGATATGCTGAAAAAGAAATTTTTGAATTATTTGTTGAAAAATATAAGCATGACGATATTTTAACCAATCTAAATTTTTTAATTGTACATGGAAAATGCTTTATGCCTTGGATAATTCAGTCTTTAAAACTTACTGAAAGTAAGATTATAGCTTTATATGATGTTGATAATATAACTAACCCTAAAAATAAAAATTTAAACGAAATAATAACAGGCTTATCCGAAGATGTAATTGAAATATCAGAAGAAATTGAGAAATATTTAAAATTAGAAATAGAAGGTAAAAGAGATAAAGTTAAAACACTAAC
>CAZMFV010000075.1:0-2903 GCA_964565695.1 uncultured Lachnospiraceae bacterium | reverse complement strand
CCCATAAATCAAAAGAATCTGATTTCTTACCAACTAATATCTCATCAGTATATTTGTTTAAATATGTATATGCATTTTCAACCATCCTTAAATTTTTCTTCAAAAACGATTTGTTTTTAGTTGCTAAATAATGCTTATATACACCTATTGGTATTATAGCTGTTTCATCAATTTGATAACCCCAACATGGTGCCAATGATCCATCAGTATAAAATCTTTGTTCCCATCTACCAGATTTACTTTGCGTTATAGTACAAAAGTTTTCAAAATATTTTTCAACTCTATCATGCATTCCTAATATATCAAATGCTAACATTACATAGTATGCATCTCTAGGCCAACAGAAAGAGTATCTTCCTGATTTTTCTTTTGCTTCATCAACTTCAACTGCAACTGATATTCCGCCAGATTTTTTATTATACAATAAGTCCATAAGCAAAATTGATCTTGTATAAATATCTCTTGCCTTTGGTGATAATTTTTTCAAGTCATGTTTAGTATGTTTTTTTACGAATCTAGTCCAATGTCTTTTAGTTTCATTTTCTTTATCTGATACATTAATCTTTTTAATTCTATTTATTTCATTATCTAATTCATTTAAAAGTCCGATTTTAGAATTATCATTAACATGTAAATAAATATCAATTTCTTTTTTCTCACCTGATTTCAATTTCAATGGCTTCAAAAACATTGTAGATGCAGATGATAGTCCAATATATTCCTTGTTTTCAAAATCTAAAGAAAGATCTTTATTCATATTATTAACTTTATATTTTTCAATGGGATAATTAGAAAAGAATGTAGCAGATGCTGTATGATTATATTGTATTAAACTATTGTTTTTAAAATATCCACTAGTATCAGTATTTTCATTTGATAATGCATCAGCATGTATTACCGCTCTTAAACTTAAATCTTGATCTGATAAATTCTCAAATTCATATCTTCTAACAGTAACAGCTTCATTAATCATACAAAAGTCTGTTTGTATAACTTTAAAATTATATTTATTATTAGTTATTTCTGTTTTTAATATATTAGTATTTTCAACATAGTATTGATTATATACACTTGTGAAATCATCATTTATATCATAAATTTCTTCTTCATTAATATAGAATAAAATATCTACATCTTTAAAGAATTGTCTATAGTCTGGAGATGGATAAAATAGTCTTAATAATTTTCCTTTTTTATTTAAACTTAAAACTATGTCATCATTTCCTATAATAGCATCATTAAAATATTTCATTATTTCCTCCGAAATTTTAGTCTACTTAAAATTATATATTATATGGTCTTGTTTTTCAATGAACATAAAAAAAGAAAGTCTTAAATCCTAAGACCTTCTTTTATTTTAAATTGCTCCTTTTATTAAATTTTAGCAATAGATTCTTCTTTTACTTCCTTATCATCTTCTCTTCCTAAAATTACTTTAAACAGGTTCCTGAAAGTATTTGAAATAAATTCTTTTCTATCAGGTTCTAGTTTACTATAGCTTTTAATAAACTTAGGTGTTTTTTGAATTAAAGTAAGTTTAGAATAAAGATTTGGTACTTCACCACTTTCAATTAAAGAAAATAAAGTATTTACAAAAAGTTCTCTCTCTTCAATTGTTGCTGTTTCAATCCATTTAACCATTATGTTATTGAAATTAACTGAAGATTTAGATACATGTTTTAAATAGACAAGATCATCATCTTTAATTTCCCAAAACATTGGTTCATGTTGTAATATTCCTTTTTCAATACTTTTACAAACTAAGACTTCATCCTGTTCAAACATTATCCCTATAATAGATTCTTTAGGAATAACCTTTATAATCTTTTTTCTTATACTCTTATATTTATCAGAAACATATACTCCATCCGGAAAACCAGGACCATCTAAAGAATATATATTTATAATCTTCTTCTTTATATTATCACTTGCATTAAATGCTGCATATATCGCTAGGTTTCCACCTTTAGAATGTCCACCAACAATTAGTTTTTTTCTTTCTTTTTTATAGACTTTCTCCAAATATTTCTCTGCTTGCTTTTGAGCTTCTATAGGATATGTAAAAGTCATTTGAAAATTTTCATGCCATGCTATTATAGATGAATCAGTTCCTCTATATGAAACATATACCTTGTCATCAAAAATAAAGCTAACTGCTGCAAACTGTTTAACAGCCTCTATGTCTTTATCATCTACATAGTATTTTAGTTTAATATCTCTATATCTAGGACTAAGAACTGCTAATGTAAAAAGTTTAGTAAATTCTTCATTATGCGGAATATTTTTAAATATATCATCAAAATATTCAGCTTTAAAAAGATCCTTTAATAAAATACCTTCTTTAGGAATCATTCCTTCAAATTTTAAATATGACATTTTAGATAATACAATACTATCTAAAATATTAAATTTCTTTCTTGCAAAAGTTCTTCTTTCTTTTTTTATATAATCAAATATATCCATATTCTACCTCTAAACTTCTTTTATCTTTATTTACTTATCAGTCTTTATTTTTTACTTTCAGTTTTTTAACTCTTTACTGTTCTCTCTTTTCTTATTTTATCATATATTCCTTTATTCAACAATAATAAAAAAGAGTCCTAAGACTCTTTTTATATTCAATAAATAATTCTATATTATTACATATTATTTAATTATTCTCTTATTTAATTGCAGTAACAATTCCTGAACCAACAGTTCTACCACCTTCACGGATAGCAAATCTTAAACCTTCTTCAATAGCGATAGGTGTAATTAGTTCAATGTCCATTGTTATATTATCTCCAGGCATAACCATTTCAGTTCCTGCTGGCAATTCAATAACTCCTGTAACGTCAGTTGTTCTGAAATAGAATTGTGGTCTATATCCGTTAAAGAATGGAGTATGTCTTCCACCTTCTTCT
>CAZMFV010000074.1:1502-3050 GCA_964565695.1 uncultured Lachnospiraceae bacterium | reverse complement strand
CCAGAAACAACTGTAAAAGTTAATAGATTATTATTTGCAGAATCATTAGAAAGAGTAATGCTTATATCAACAGCTAAAGAAAAGAAAGAACCAGTTACTATAAGTGTTTCAGTTGGTAAAATGAATCTAAATTGTATTTCAACAATTGGAAATGCTGATGAAGAATTAGTTGTTGAAACAGAAGGTAAAGATACATCATTAAGATTTAATCCTAAATTCTTTATGGATGTTTTAAGAAATATAGAAGATGAAGAAGTTAATATTAATTTTTCAACATCAGTTTCACCTTGTTTAATAACACCTGTTGATAAGGATAGAGATTATACATATATAATTTTACCATTAAGGAATAATGATTAATGTATATAAAAAAAATCAGACTAAATTCATTTAGAAATTATGAAAATGAAACTATTAATTTTCATGATAAAATAAATATAATATATGGTGACAATGCAGAAGGTAAGACTAATATTATTGAAGCCATATATTATTCTGCTTTTGGTAAGACATTTAAAAATAGTAAAGATAATGAAATTGTCAGATTTGGTGATGATTATTTTAATATTGGTATAGAGTTTTTTAAAAATGAGAGAGATAATGAAATAAGTGTTTTTTATGACAGATTAAAAAATTCTAAAAAGATATTAATAAATGGAGTTTTACAAAAAAAGATTTCAAATTTATATGGAAAACTTAATTTAGTAATATTTAAACCAGAAGACGTAAATATAATAAAGGGTGGACCTGGTATTAGAAGAAGATTCTTAGATAATCTTATTGGTTCACTAAAACCTAAATATATTGATTCACTTTCAAAATACTATAAAATTCTAGGACAAAGAAATACTATTTTAAAACAAGTAGCTTCTGAAATTGATAAAGGTAAAAATCTTAATGATATAGATTTATCATTAATTGAAGTATTAAATGAACAATTATCTAATGAAGCGAAAATAGTATATGAGTATAGAAAAGAATATGTTGAAAAAATTAATAAAATAATTAATTTAATTCATCAAAAATATATTATTTCAAAAATGAAAGAAAATATTGAAATCAAATATAGCTCAATATTAAAAAATGAACACAATTTTTTAAAACAATTGAATAATAGTATTAAAAGAGATATATTTATAGGGTATACGGGAATTGGCATTCATAGAGATGATTTTGAAATATATTTAAATGATAGAAATGTGCAAAGATATGGATCACAAGGTCAAATTAAATCAACAATTTTATCTTTAAAGATTGCTGAATTAGAAGTATTAAAAAATGAAACAAAAGAAAATCCAATATTAATTTTAGATGACTTTATGTCTGAATTAGATAGTAAGAGAGTTGATAGATTTTTAAATAATATGGAAGATACCCAGATATTTATAACATCAACAGCTAGAATATCATTAGATAAATATATTGAAGATAAAGATAATAAAATTAATAGTGTAAAATATATTAAAGTTAAATCAGGAAAAACAACGGAGGAAGAATGAGTAAAGTAGAAAATAATTACAGTGCTGAGCAGATTCAAGTACTAGAAGG
>CAZMFV010000074.1:549-1492 GCA_964565695.1 uncultured Lachnospiraceae bacterium | reverse complement strand
ATGTATATTGGTACAGTTTCATCTAGAGGTCTTCATCATTTAGTTTACGAAATAGTAGACAATAGTATTGACGAAGCATTAGCAGGATATTGTACTCAAATTAATGTAACAATTGATAAAGATGATGTAATACAAATTGAAGATAATGGTAGAGGTATTCCAATAGGAATTCAAAAACAAACTGGATTATCAGCTGTTGAAACAGTTTATACTGTTTTACATGCTGGTGGTAAATTTGGTGGAGATAGTGGATATAAAGTATCTGGTGGTCTTCATGGTGTTGGTGCATCAGTTGTAAATGCATTATCAGTATGGACTGAAGTTGAAGTTAGACAAAATGGTGGAATACATCAAGCTAAATTTGAAAGGGGTAATACTGTTCAAAAACTAACTAAAATAGGTGATGCAAAAGATACAGGAACAAAGGTTAGATTTAAAGCTGATCCAGAAATCTTTCAAACAACAGTTTATGAATATAGTATATTAGAAAATAGATTAAGAGAGATGGCTTTCTTAACTAAAGGTTTAAGAATTGTATTAGAAGATTTAAGAGATGATGAGAAACCAAAGAAATCTGAATTCTATTATGAAGGTGGTATTTCTTCATTTGTTGAATTTTTAAATAAAAAGAAAGAAGTATTGTTTGAAAAACCAATATATATTTCAACTAGAGAAGATGCTGAAATTCCAGTTGAAGTTGCTTTACAATATACTGGTTCATACCATGAAAATATATTATCATTTACAAATAATATTAATACAATTGAAGGTGGTACTCATTTAGAAGGTTTTAAAAGATCTTTAACAAGAGTTATGAATGATTATGCTAGACAAAGAGGATTCTTAAAAGAAAAAGAAGATAATTTAACTGGTGATGATATAAGAGAAGGTGTAACAGCAGTTATTTCAGTTAAAGTTTCAGAACCACAATTTGAAGGACAAA
>CAZMFV010000074.1:0-539 GCA_964565695.1 uncultured Lachnospiraceae bacterium | reverse complement strand
AGAAGTTATGGGAGCTGTTCAAACATTAGTTAATTCTGAATTATCTGCATTTTTAGAAGAAAATCCTGCAATAGCTAAAATTATAATTGATAAAGCATTGGCATCAGCAAGAGCAAGAATTGCAGCTAGAAAAGCTAGAGATAAAACTAGAAGAGCATCAGCTTTAGATAGTTTAAGTCTACCTGGAAAATTAGCAGATTGTATAGAAAAAGATCCAAAAAAATGCGAAGTATATATAGTGGAGGGTGACTCTGCAGGTGGAAGTGCTAAACAAGGAAGAGATAGACATTTCCAAGCAATACTAGCACTTTGGGGTAAAATGCTTAATGTAGAAAAAGCGAGAGAAGATAGAGTATTTAGTAATGATAAATTACTTCCAATAGTTCAATCATTAGGAACAGGATTAGGTCCGGATTTTGATATTGAAAAATTAAGATATGATAAAGTAGTTATAATGGCAGACGCTGACGTTGACGGTGCACATATTAGAACATTATTACTTACATTTTTCTTTAGATATATGAAACCTTTATTAGAAG
>CAZMFV010000073.1:0-3135 GCA_964565695.1 uncultured Lachnospiraceae bacterium | reverse complement strand
GTTCCTACAGGCATAAATACTGGTGTTTCAATAATTCCATTTGGTGTATGTATTACACCTCTTCTAGCACCTGATTGTTTACATACATGTTTTAATTCAAATTTAAAATTTTTATTCATATCTTCTCTTTCTTTATATTTTCTTTTTATTTTTATTATTAATTTTTATTATTATTTTTATTTATCATCTAGCATACTATTTAATAAATAAACATAGCATCACCAAAACTAAATACTCTATACTTTTCCTTCATAGCAGTACTATATGCATCTAATATATTTTCTCTATTATATAATGCTGAAACTAACATAAGTAATGTAGATTTTGGTAAATGAAAATTAGTAATTAATGCATCAATACATTTAAATTCATAACCAGGATATATAAATATATCAGTACTTCCCTTAGTTGCTTTAACAATACCTTCTTTACTAGATACGGATTCTAATACTCTACATGAAGTAGTTCCAACAGCTATTATTCTGCCACCATCTTTTTTAACTTCATTAATTATTTTAGAATTTTTTTCATCAATACTAAATGACTCTATATGCATATCATGATCTTCTATATTTTCTTCTTTAACAGGCCTAAATGTCCCTAGACCAACATCTAATGTTACATAGGCTAGTTTTACACCTTTGTCTTTAATTTGTCTTAAAAGCTCTTCTGTGAAGTGTAGGCCTGCAGTTGGTGCTGCTGATGATCCTTCTTTTTCAGCATATATTGTATTGTATTTATTCTTGTCTTCTAATTCCTTAGTAATATATGGAGGAAGTGGCATTGTTCCAATATCTTCTAATACTTCATTAAATATTCCATCATATTTAAAATTTATTTTTCTAGTTCCAGATTCTAAAATATCTTCCACTATACCTTCTAGTTTTTTTCCCTTTTCATTAGGAAAAAACAATTTATGTCCAGGTTTTATCTTATTACCAGGTCTAACCATTGCTTCCCATGTGTCATTATATAGGTTTTTCAATAATAGAACTTCTATTTTAGCACCTGTTTCTTTTCTTCCATAAATTCTTGTAGGTAATACCTTTGTATTATTTAATACCAAGACATCACCTGGTTTTAAATAATCTAGTATGTCTTTAAATATTTTATGTTCTATTGTTTCATCTTTTCTATTTAAAATCATTAATTTAGATTCATCTCTTTTGTCATTTGGACTTTGTGCTATTAAAGACTCATCTAAATCATAATCAAAATCTGTAAGCTTCATTTTAAGTCATCCTTTTATGCTTTTATTTCTATTCTTATTGTGTTATTATATCAATAGATAACAGTATTTTCAATTTTACTTGGAGGAAAAAATGGCAAATATTTTAGCAATAATATCTGAATACAATCCCTTTCATAATGGACATAAATTACATATAGAGAAATCTAAGGAATTAACAGGTGCAGACTTTGTTATATGTATCACATCTGGTAATTTTGTACAAAGGGGTGAACCAGCAATATTAAATAAATTTCAAAGAGCAGAAATGGCTTTGAAAAATGGAGTTGATTTAGTTATTGAATTACCAACAGTTTTTGCAACATCTACAGCAGAAGTTTTTGCAACTGGTGCAATGAAAATTATTAAAGAATTAAGAATTGTTGATTATGTGTCTTTTGGTAGTGAAGTTGGAGATATAAATAAATTGAATACATTGGCTGAACTTTTTTATGAAGAACCTTCAAATTTTGTTGATCTGTTAAAATATGAATTAGATTTTGGTGTTTCATATCCAAAGGCTATAGAAAAAGCTACATCAAGGTATTTTAATGATAAATCAATGGGTGAAATAATTGCTAATCCCAATAATATCTTAGGAATAGAATATTTAAAGGCTATTAAAAAATTAGATGTTGATGTTAAACCAATAACAATAAAAAGAGAAGCTGTTAAAGATGAAAATAATCTAGATGACATTAAAACTGGTATTACTACAGGAAGCAATATTAGAAAATTAATATTAAATGATAGAAACTTTAGTTTCACTCTTCCTTTTGAATCTTTTGAAATAATGGAAAACGCTAGAGTTGATGGAAAAATAGTTTCAGGCTTAGATGCTTTTGAAGACATAATAATATATAAGATAAGGGAAATATCTACTGATATATTAAAAGAATACCCTGATGTTTCTGAAGGTTTAGAAAATAGAATTAAAGAAGCATCTCTTATCTCAACAAATATAGAAGATTTAATAAAAAATATAAAAACAAAAAGATATACAGAAGCTAGAATAAGAAGAATATTAACACATATTCTTTTAGATATAACTCAAGAAGATGTTGATCTAGCTCTAAAAACTAGACCATATATTAGAATATTAGGATTTACTGAAAATGGTAAAAGAATGTTAACAGCATTTAAGAAAACTACAATAAGAAGAACTTGTACAGCTGTTAAAGAATTTATTGAAGATAATTCTAGAAATAAGGATTTACTTCAAGTATTCTCTAAAGATATTTATGCTACAAATATTTATAATATAGCTATTAATGAGAAGGCTAATACTGACTATACACAAAGATTATTAAGTTTAAAATAATTGAGTTATATAAATAAAATTATAAAGCTCAAAATAATAAATTAAACATATAGATAATTTATAAAACATAATGTTTCATACTTATTATTAATAAAAAAAGAAAAGACTTATCTTTTCTTTTTTATTTTACTTTTTTTACTTTTTAAAATTTTATTTTATTTGTTTTTGTGCTTTTATCTTACTTGTTTTGTGTTTTATTTCTTTGCCTTTAGTTGTTTATTTATCACTAGTTTTTTCTAGGACCAACTATTTTTCTACTTCTATCTTCTGGTAAAATCATGTCTGAAACTGCTCCTAAACTTGCTAATGCACTTGTTGCATCAAAAGGTATGAATACTTTATTAGCTTCACCCTTTGAAGCTTCTGTAAGTGTTTCTAGTGCTTTTAATTGTACTAGTTTGTCTGATGGTTTAGCATTTTCAATTGCTTCATATACTTCTTTAACTTTTAATGCTTCAGCTTGTGCCATAAGTCTCATTGCTTCAGCTTCACCTTCAGCAATTCTTATTTGAGCTTCCTTTTTAGCTTCAGCTTCTAATATTGCAGATTCTTTTTGTCCTTCTGCTATTGTAATAGATGCCTGTCT
>CAZMFV010000072.1:0-3150 GCA_964565695.1 uncultured Lachnospiraceae bacterium | reverse complement strand
TTTTTTGCTTTTATAGTCTTTGTTGTTCTTGTAGCTTTTTTATTTTTTTTATTTTTTTCTTCATTATTTTTTTGTTTTGTATTTTGTCTAGTATTAGAAGTTCTTCTTGTTTGTTTTTTATTTTCTTTTTTAACTTCTTCTTTTTTAAGATTTTGTTTTTTAACTTCTTTTTTTCTATTCTCTTTCGTTTTGGCCTTTGTTCTGCCATAATTTTTATTTATATTTTTTGTTATTTTCTTTCTATTTTTAGATATATTTATACTTTTATTAATTGCATTATCTAAAATTTTATCTTTTTCTGTATTCATTATTCTCCTTTTATTTATTTCCGTTCACTTTAATTTATAATTTCTTTTTTGTTTAAATTATATAAAAACATTAAATTTTTATCCTATGATAAAAAAACCGTTATTTGCAAAAGCTTGCAAGATGTAATAATTATATCAATTGCAAGGCTTGCTGTCAATTTACAAAATTCAAAAGCTACTATTTAAAAAAAATAATAGGATATAAAATTATCCTATTCATTCTAAATTTTATTTTAATATTTATATCTATATCTCTGTTTTTTAAATTTTATTTGCTAATTATATTTATTATACTTCTAAGTATCTCTTCATAGATATAGAGCTTCCTATAACTCCTATTCCGATTGCTAATACTACATAACTAATTAATAACTCTGGTAACATGTCTATAAAAGGTATTACAGTTATAGTTAATGATTGTGCTGTTCCTATTTCTAATAGACTTTGAGTTACAAAACCATATGTTAAATATATTAATAATGTAGAAATACCAACAGCTATAAGTCCCATAAGAATTGATTCTACAACAAATGGTCCTCTAATAAATCCATTAGATGCACCAACATACTTCATAATAGAAATTTCTTTTCTTCTAGAATAAACAGATAATTTTATAGTATTTGAAATTATAACAACTGATACTCCAATTAGTATTGCAGAAATTGATATTACGAATATTTTAACTGATCTTGATATAACAATTACTGTAGATATAATATCATCTTGGTTTCTAATGTTTTTAACATGTGGCATTTTTTCTATTTCAGCTTGAACAACATTATTCTTAGATAAATCTGTTAATGTAATTGAATAAGATGCAGGTAAAAATTCATCATAATCTGTTAAACCTTCTAAAACACTTGGCTTATCTTTCCATTGTTCTTTTAGGGAATTTATAGCATCTTGTTTTGATTTAAATTTAATTGTATTTACACCATCAATCTTTTTTATGTCTTCACCTAAATGAGCTATTTGTTCATCTGTTGCTTCTAAATTAATAAAAACTTCAATTCCCTGTTCTTTTTCCATATTTGTAATAATGCTATTTAAATTTTGATTTAAAAGCAAGAAAATACCAAATACAAATAAGGTAGATAACATTACAGTTAATGAAGCTACAGTTGATTTCTTGTTTTTTGAAAGATTTGCAAATCCTTCTTTTAAATTATAGCCAAGATTAAGACTCACGCGAATACCCACCTTCTTTTACATCTCTTACAATTACACCTTTTTTAATTTCAACAACTCTTTGTTTCATGTAATTAACTATATCTTTAGCATGTGTTGCCATTATAATAGTTGTTCCTCTTTGATTTATTTCATATAACAAATTCATAATTTCCCAAGCTGTTTCAGGATCTAAATTTCCTGTAGGCTCATCAGCAATTATAACACTAGGATTATTTACTAAGGCTCTTGCAATAGCTACTCTTTGTTGTTCTCCACCAGAAAGTTCTGTTGGATAAAAATTAGCCTTATCTAAAAGTCCTACTAAAGATAAAACCATATTAACTTGTTTTCTTATATGTCTTTTTGAAGCATTAACAATTTGCATTGCAAAGGCTACATTTTGATAAACTGTTTTGTCTTGTAATAATCTAAAGTCTTGAAAAACTACACCCATACTTCTTCTTAAAAATGGGATTCTTTTATCTTTTATTTTTGTTATATCTACATTATCTACATAGATAGAACCAGCTGTAGGATTCTCTTCTTTTAAAATTAATTTAATAAGTGTCGACTTACCACTACCAGAAGATCCTACTAAGAAAGTAAAGTCACCATCATTAATAACAAAGCTAGCATTTTTTACTGCATCAATGCCAGAACTATAGGTTTTAGTTACATTTTTAAATTCAATCATTTTATACCTTTTCTTAATTTCAAGATTATTGTAACATATTAAAAGCCTTAATTAAAACTAAATACTTGTTTTTAAACTTTTATTAATCAATTTGTTATATTCATGTTATATTGTTTTATTTTTAAATCTTAATTACAGTAATTCACCATATCTTCTAATATAAATTCTTTTAAACACAGTTGTAAGTGCCATATATGCAACTATTATCCCTATTAGATATAAGAAATATATTGCAGGCAATGGATGTAGTCCTATCATAGGACCTACACTTGTATAAGGAATTATTGTAGCAATTATTATTCCTAAGAATGTAAGTAATGTAAGATTAAGTGATGCATTACTTTGGATAAATGGAATCTTTGCTGTTCTAATCATATGAATAACTAATGTTTGACTCCACATTGATTCTATAAACCAACCAGCTTGAAATACTGCTATATATAAAACCTTCATATTTATATCTGTTAATTCATGGAAGTATAATCCTTTAGAAAACATTGGTGATATTACAAAATACATAAGAGCAAATGTTAGGACATCAAATATTGAACTTATAGGCCCAATCCATAGCATAAACTTTAAAATCGAATCTGCATCCCATTTTTTAGGTTCTCTTATAATTTCTTCATCTACATTGTCCCATGGGATTGCTATACAAGATATATCGTAAATTAAATTTAATAATATCAAATGTAAACTCATCATTGGTAAAAAAGGTAGGAATGCGCTTGCAATTAATACAGAAAAAACATTTCCAAAATTAGATGATGCTGTAAGCTTGATATATTTGCTTATATTGGCATATGTCTTTCTTCCTTCTATAATTCCGTTTTCTAGGACCATTAGGTCTTTTTCAAGTAATATAACATCTGCAGACTCTTTAGCGATATCTACAGCATTATCAACCGAAATTCCTACATCTGCTGCTTCTAATGCAAGAGCATCATTTATTCCATCACCCATGTATCCAACAACATG
>CAZMFV010000071.1:0-3255 GCA_964565695.1 uncultured Lachnospiraceae bacterium | reverse complement strand
TATTAAATTCATTTTAGCAATAAGAAACAAGCATTACAATAAAAAAGCACTTAAGTTTCAAAAATGAAACATAAATGCTTTATTCTATTTATTAAAATCTTGAAGTGTTTTTTATTCTTTTAATTTAAACCTTCTATTTTACCTTAGTAATACTAATCTTATCTGATTTAAAGTCAATTTTTAAATTGTCACCATCTTTTACTTCACCAATTAAGATTTTATCAGTAATCTCATCTTCAATAATTCTTTGAATTGCTCTTCTCAATGGTCTTGCTCCATATTTTAAATCAGTACCTTTTTCAATAAGATGTTCTTTAGCTTTCTTTGTTAATTTAATTTTAATATTTTTACTATCTAAAACTTCTTGTGTTCTAGATATGAATATATCTACAATTTCCATTAATTCAGAATCTGTTAAAGAATTGAAAACAATTATTTCATCAAGTCTATTTAAAAATTCAGGTCTAAAAGTATTTTCTAATGCTTCTAAAATTTTGTCTTTCTTTTGTTCTTCAGTATTACCAAAACCAATTGCATTTTGACTTAATTCTGATCCTGCATTTGATGTCATAATAATTATAGAATTTGCGAAATTAACTTCTCTTCCTTGAGAATCAGTTAGTCTACCATCATCTAATATTTGTAATAATATATTAAAAACATCATAATGTGCTTTTTCAATTTCATCAAATAATATAATTGAATATGGATTTCTTCTAATCTTTTCTGTTAATTGACCTGCTTCATCATATCCAATATATCCTGGAGGTGATCCAATAAGTTTAGAAACAGCATGTGCTTCCATATATTCACTCATATCAACTCTCACAATATTATTTTCATTACCAAACATTTCATTTGCAACTGCTTTTGCAAGTTCTGTTTTTCCAACACCTGTTGGTCCAACAAATATAAACGAAGGTGGTCTTTTTGTTGACTGAAGTCCAGCTCTACTTCTTTTTATAGCACGAGAAACTAATTCAACAGCTTCTTTTTGTCCTATTACTCTTTTTTGTATATTTTCATCAAGTTTAAGCAATTTTTCATTTTCAGCTTCTGTTATTTTAGTAACAGGTATCTTAGTCCATTGTTCTATAACTTTAGCAATATCTTCTATATTTAAATGTGTTGGCTTAATAGTTTTTTCTAATGCATCTACTTCTTCTTGTAGAGCACATTCCTTAGTTTTTAAATCTGCTGCTCTTTGATAATCTTCTATAGAGTCTGAAGAAACACATTCTTCTTTTTCTTCATTAATTTCTTCCAATTGATTTTTAAGTTTTTCTAATTCAACCAATTTCTTGTTTTTTAAATTAACTTTCGAACTAGCTTCATCTAGTATATCTATTGCCTTATCAGGTAAAAATCTATTATTTATATATTTTTCTGACATCTCCACAGTTTTTGCAATTATATCATTAGAGATTTTAACTTTATGGAAATCTTCATAATATTCTTTTATACCCGTAATTATTTGAATAGAATCTTCAATTGAAGGTTCTTCAACAATTATTGGTTGGAATCTTCTTTCTAAAGCTGGATCTTTTTCTACATATTTTCTGTATTCTGTTAATGTAGTTGTACCAATAATTTGTACATCACCATTAGAAAGTGCAGGTTTTAAAATATTTGCTGCATTTGTTGAGTTTTCAGCATCACCATAACCAACAATTGAATGAACTTCATCTATTACTAATACAATGTTTTTTAATGTTTTACATTCATTAATAATTCCCTTCATTCTTTGTTCAAATTGTCCTCTAAATTGAGTTCCTGCTACAACAGAAGCCATATCTAAAAGATATATTTCCTTATTTAAAAGTTTTGCAGGTACTTTACCTTCAACAATTCTTTGAGCTAATCCTTGAGCAATTGCAGTTTTACCAACACCTGGTTCACCAATTAAAACTGGATTATTTTTACTTCTTCTATTTAAAATTTCTACTGCTCTTTTAATCTCAGTTTCACGCCCAATAACCTTATCAAGTTCTCCAGCAGAAGCCTTAAAAGTTAAATTTTCAGCAAAGGTATTTAGATATCTTCTCTTATTTTCTTTCTTTTCTTCTGTTTGAACTCTTTTTCCCTTATTATTTTTAGAGTTTTTTCCAGATTTCTTTTTATTTAAATCTTCTTCTCTAATTGGTCCAAATGAAAAAGCTATTCCAGGGTTTTCCCCTTCTTCATTCATTTCACCATACATTTTATTGATATCAAATGGTAGTTTAGATATTATATCTCTTATTTGTTTGTCTAAATTCTCTAATGTTTCTGGATCAATATCATCAAAGCTTCCACTAATAAAGTTCTTCATTTTATCATCAAAACCATCAAAATCTGAAGGCATCTTATCATAGATATTGTCTTCATTGTCAGGGTTTTCATCATTTAAATTAAATTCATCATTATCTTTATTATCTATTTTCATCACTCCTTTTCTTAACTAATAACTAATAAATAATATATCATAGTATTAAATTTTTATCAATAGCAATCTCGGCTACTGACTGCTAATTATTATTCTAATATTATTAATTTACTTAGTCAAGTAAGATAAAAAATAGAAGCATTGCTTTAAATATACGAAAGGAAAAGGCAATGCTTCTTTTTTAATAAATATCTCTTTTAATTAGTTTAAAATTTTATATTTAAATTTATTTTTAAAGTATTTCTACTTAATATTTATTACAAATTATTATATTTATCTTATGTATTAATTGTTTCTATTATTTCTTTGTAACCAAGGTGGTATTGAATATTGACTACTACCAGTTTCTTCTTCCGCTTTGTTTGTAGTAGTTGTTTTTGTTGTAGTTTGTTCCCAAGGTTTAGATTCAGAAGTAAAATCTCTTCTTACAGTTGGAACTTCGTCATCAAATCCTGTAGCTATAATTGTAACTATTACTTCATCTCCTGCTGCTTCATCTGTTACTGTACCAGCTATAATATTAGCTTCTGGATCAACTGATGATTTAATTAAGTCTGAAGCTGTTGAGAATTCATGTAATGCTAAAGTACTATTTCCTGTAATATTATACATAACTGTTTTAGCACCTTCTATTGTTGTTTCAAGTAATGGGCTTGCAATTGCAAGTTTTGTAGCATCTTCTGCTCTGTTTTCACCTGAAGCTCTACCAATTCCAAGATGCGCTATACCCTTATCTTGCATAATTGTTTTAATATCTGCAAAGTCTAAATTAATATCTCCTGATATTAAAAGTAGATCTGATATAGATTGAACACCTTGTCTTAAAACAT
>CAZMFV010000070.1:0-3310 GCA_964565695.1 uncultured Lachnospiraceae bacterium | reverse complement strand
TTATTATATACTTTACTACCTATATAAAAATCAAAAATACCTTCCTTAGTAAATCTTTTCTTAAATACAAGCAAAGAATCTTCAGGATCGGATGTAGTACCACCACCGTAATGAATATATTTATATCCGTTTTCAAAACACCAATCAGCAGTCGCATATTTTAATATATATGCTGGGCTCATATGTAAATACTCCTTTTTAGTTCCAGATAAATGGCCATGCAAAAACTTATTACCATATATAAAATAAATTCCACTCGCAATTATTGTTTCTTCGGAGTCTACTATATTTATTTTTAATAAATTATTATTTAACAGTTTTAACATTTGATCAAAATATTCGTCATCAAAATAATAAAAATCTAAAGCATCATTTCTATCCATTGTATCAGTATATATTTTCTTAAAGTCATCTAAATGTTTTGGGTTTTTTTCAATCTCAATCTTAATTTCTTCTCTTAAAGCTCTTCTAGTAGTTTTTCTTGAACTTTTACTAAACTCCACATTAAATGGATGTTCTTTACCAACTATTGTAGCAACAGTTTCACGCAAATACTTAGTTGTGTATATTTCTTTAAAATCTAATACATTTTCAATTATTGGGTGAAAACGTATAAATTCAGAAACAATATTATTTTCTTTAGCATATTTTTCAAAATCTTCTTTAAAATTATTTAATAGTTTTTTCTTTGTTTCTGATTTATCATCTTTAAGGCTTTCAATTAAGGGACCACCATATCCATATGGTGTAGTAATATCAAAATATTTGTCCTTTAACCCAGCATCAATATTTATAGGTCTTTTAATAAATAGATTGCTAATTTTACCATTATCATCTTCGTAAATATATTCAACAACTTCTGAATTCTTTTCTTCTAATAATAATGAAAGCTCTGCATATTTTTTCTCAAAATAAATATCTTGTTTTTTAGTTATATTATTTTTGCTTACAGACATTATTTTAAACTCCTTTTAATAGCATCTATAACTCTATCTTGTTGTTCATCACTCATATTTGTATCTGATGGCAAACAAAGTCCTGTTTCATATATCTCTTTAGCAATATCTTGATCTTTTAATGTTATATAATCATTGTCCTTATATACTGGTTGTAAATGCATAGGTTTCCATATAGGCCTTGTTTCTATATTTTCTTTTTCTAAGAACTCTAAAACTTTTAAAGGCATTTCTTTGTTTTCAAAGAATGCAACAGATAACCAATAATTTGATTCTTGGTTTTCAGGAGCAATGAAAACTTTAATTCCTTCAATATCTTTTAAACCTTCAACATATTTTTTATGGATTCTTCTTTTCTTTTCTAATTTCTTTTCCATTTGCTCTAATTGTCCAACACCAATAGCTGCAGATATATTAGACAGTCTATAATTATATCCAATTTCTTCATGTTGATAATGTCTTTCTTTTTCCTTAGCTTGTGTTGCATAAAAAATAGCCTTATCCTTTTTCTCTTGAGTTGGTGTTAATAACATCCCACCACCAGATGTTGTTATAATTTTATTTCCATTAAATGAAAGAACTGAATAATCACCAAAATTTCCTGACTTAATCCCATTATATTCTGAACCTAATGCTTCTGTAGCATCTGATATAAGTATTGCATCATTTTCTTTTACAATTTTCTCTATTTCTTCATAATTAGCATTTGTTCCATAAAGATCAACAACTATTACAGCTTTAGCTTTATACTTTTCAAATGCTCTTTTCAAAGCTTCTGGATCCATATTTAAAGTATCTTTCTCACTATCAACAAATACTAAAGTTCCATTTTCATAAACAACAGGATTACAGCTTGCAGCAAATGTTAAAGATTGGCAAAATACAATGTCATCTTTACCTACTCCAGCTACTTTTAAAGCTAAATGTATTCCAGCTGTTCCTGAAGAAAGAGCAGCAGTATATTTGTCAGTTTCTAAATATTCCTTCATTTCACTTTCAAATCTATTAACAAATGGTCCTAATGGAGCAATCCAATTACTATCAAAAGCCTCTAGTACATATTTCTTTTCATTTCCAATCATCTCAGGTGTGGCTAAACTTATTTTTTCAAATTTTTCTTTCATTTTCTTGTCCTCTCTTTTAAATTTATTTACCATTACTATCAGGTTTATATGTAGGACATATACCTTTTGTAATTTCTTTTATTTTGTTTTTATTTTTATATGCTTCTTTTATTAGCATATCCAAATCCTTAAAAAATTGGTCATCATCCATATTTATTGGTTTAGCAATATATATAAGTTCATTTTCTGTTTTAGTTAAACCTTCTTCATCTAATAATAATTCTTCATATAATTTTTCACCTGGTCTTAAACCAACAACTTCAATTTCTATATCCCTATGTGGTTCAAATCCGTGTAATCTGATAATTTGTTCTGCTAAATCATAAATTTTTACTGGTTTACCCATGTCTAAAACAAATATTTCTCCACCACCAGCATATGTGTTAGCTTGTAATATTAATTGAACAGCTTCTGGTATTGTCATAAAGAATCTTGTTATATCTTTATGTGTAACAGTTAAAGGTCCACCTTGTTCTATTTGTCTCATAAATAACGGGATAACAGAACCATTACTTCCTAGAACATTACCAAATCTTACTGCAACAAATTTAGTTTTAGAAACTCTTGAATATGCTTGTACAATCATTTCACAAATTCTTTTTGTAGCTCCCATAATATTAGTTGGTTTTACTGCCTTATCTGTTGAAACTAAAACAAAGTTTTCAACACCATATTTGTCAGCAAGTTTTGCTGTATTAAAAGTTCCAAAACAATTATTTTTAACTGCTTCATTTGGTGAAACTTCCATCAAAGGTACATGTTTGTGTGCCGCAGCATGGAATACGATTTCTGGTTTATATCTTTTATATATTTCTTCCATTCTATCGTAATCTCTAACTGATGCTATTATAGTTACTATTTTATCTTCATCATATTCGTTTTCTAATTCTAATTGTATGTCATATGCATTATTTTCATATATATCTAAAATAATTAATAATTTAGGATCATTTTCCATTATATGTCTACAAAGTTCTGAACCAATAGAACCACCCCCACCAGTTACCATTACAACTTTGTTTTTAATACTATTTTTGATTTCTCTATCATCAACTTTGATTGGATCTCTTTCCAATAAGTCTTCATAAGATGCATCTCTTACATTAGACATAAAGTTTTTCTTTAAATTATCATATATTCCTTCAAAGATTTTAACTTTCGCATCTGTTTCATTAGCAATTCTTACAATTTCACTTAATCTATCTTTAGGTGCTGAAGGCATTGCAATTA
>CAZMFV010000069.1:2575-3320 GCA_964565695.1 uncultured Lachnospiraceae bacterium | reverse complement strand
TGCCAAACAAAGATGGCTATGAATGGTATTTAGTTTATTATAATTATAAAAATGGAAGTTATGGTAATTCAGGATATATAGCGAGAAATGCTGTAGGATCTAAATCTTACTATTTTAACTATATTTAATAAAATTTAATGAGGATATATGAGTTTTTTTAATAAATTAAAAGAAAGATTAAGTAAAACTAAAGAGAACATTGATTCAGGTTTTAATAGAGTTTTTTCTAATTTTAGAACAGTTGATGAAGATTTAATTGAAGAATTAGAAGAAGTATTAATTTTAGCAGATATTGGATTTGCTACTGTTAGTGAAATTACTGATGAATTAAGATCTAGAATTAAACTTCAAAATATAAAAGAAGTTGAAGATGTTAGGATTGAATTAAAGAAAATATTACAAAATATTTTAATTGAAAATACTATTATCGAAGAAGATAAGGAATTAAAAATAATATTAGTAATAGGTGTTAATGGAGTAGGTAAAACTACTTCAATTGGTAAAATTGCTAATTTATATAAGAATCAAGGTGAAAAAGTTTTAGTAGCTGCAGGTGATACATATAGAGCAGCAGCTGTTGAACAGCTTGAAGAATGGTCTAATAGAGCAAATGTTGATATAATAAAGGGTAGTGAGAATGAAGATCCTGCATCAGTAGTATTTAAAGCAATTACTATGGGTATTGAAGAAAGATATGATGTTGTAATTTGTGATACTGCTGGAAGACTTCATAATAAGGCAAATT
>CAZMFV010000069.1:0-2565 GCA_964565695.1 uncultured Lachnospiraceae bacterium | reverse complement strand
CTTGCTAAAATTAATAGAAGTATAGATAAAGTTCTTATAGACCATAATAATTATTATAAAGAGACTTTACTAGTGCTTGATGGCACTGTAGGACAAAATGCCATTAATCAAACAAAGGCATTTATGGAAGTAACAAATATAACTTCTCTAGTAATTACTAAATTAGATGGGACAGCAAAAGGAGGTTCTGTAATAGCTATAACAAAAGAAACTAATCTTCCTATAAAATATATAGGAGTTGGTGAAGCTTTAAACGATTTAGAAAGATTTGATGCAGAAGATTTTGTGAATGCGATTATAGAATAGTAGGAGGCTTAATTGAAAAGAAAAAAAGAAATGAACAATACTATTAAAGAAAAAAAGAATAAAAAACTAAGAGTATTACTAGTACTTTTAAGTTTACTTATTATTGGAATAGCAGTTTTATTTATTCAAAGAGGACAATATTTAAGTTATTTAGATATTGGTAGTCAATACTTAAAAATTTATCAAATTAGAGAATTAGAAAAATTTATTATTTTTGCAGTAAACTTTATATTGGTTTATTTTTTAGTATATTTTTCTACAAAAAATATGCAGAACAATTTGAAAGAATTATTCTGTGATGAAAAGAAAAAATTTCCAGACTTACCTAAAAAGTCTATTTCTTTTATAATAGCTTTAGTTGTTGGAATAATAGCACAATTTGTATTTGCTGGTGACTTTTTAAAAATCTTTAATATCGCATGGTTTGGCAAAAAAGATCCAATATTATCATTAGACTATTCATATTACATTATAATTTTCCCTATAATAAGAAAAATATTAATATACAATCTAGGTATTAATATAATGTTATTAATCTATGTTCTTGCATATGATATTTTAACTATTAATATTAAATTAGGTGGAACAGAATTCCAAAGATTAAAAAATAGTAAAGTTACTAAACAAATATATAATATAATAAATTATATAATTATTAATATTTCAGTATTAATATTATTCTTCCTTCCAAACATTTTTGTAAGTGATATGTTTAAAACAAGAGGGAAAGAATCATTCTTTTTAACAGGAGCTTCATCACCAGATATATATATTAAATTTGTAGGATTTTTATTCCTACCATTTGTTATATTATTTATATTTGGAAGATTAAAAAAATCTATAAGAAATCAAAATACTAATAATATAATAAAAAATATAATTGTGATTCCTGTATATATTTTACTAGTATATATATCAACATTTGCTGTTCAAATGTTGTTTTTTAATAGAAATATATTAGAAAATCAAGGTAAATATATAAGACAAAATATGATAGAAACTAATGTAGCTTTTGATCTAAACTTAGAAGAAAATATAATTGAAAAATCTGAAATATTAAATTCTGAAACAATATTGGATAATCAAGAAACTATTAGCTCTGTGCCAGTAATACCAGAAGAAATAGTTCTTCAAACTTTAAATGAAAATGATACTAATTTGAAGATGTATAAATATAATTATGCTCAATTAGTAAAAAACTTTGATGAAAACAATAAAATTGCATATTTTGCACCAAGAGAAGTAGATGCTAAAAAAGCTTCTGACACTGCAACTGATTTTACTCATGGTAATTATGCAATTGTTACAAGTGCTAATAAAACAGAAGAAAATGGGGATTTAAAATATCTAAGTAGAGATTTTATTAATCAAGAATTTAAAGGAAAAGAGATAGTAGAACCTAGAATATATTATGGAATGGAAACTAATTCTACTATATTAACTAAAACTAAATTAGGTTCAGAATATGATTATCCATTAACTGTTTCTAAAAACAAAGTAAATAATTATGAAGGTATTGGAGGACTTAATTTAAAATTCTTAGATAGACTTATTATAGGCCTTAAAACTTCATCACCTAATATAATTTTTAATTCTAAAATAGATAAAGACACCAAGGTTTTATTTGATAGAAATATAATTAAGAGAGTAGAAAATATTCTACCTGAAGTTAGATATGACAAAGACCCATATCTAATTGTTACTAATGAAGGAAGACTTGTATGGGTATTAGATGGTTATACAGTATCTAATTACTATCCATATTCACAAAGAATACCACTTCCAACAGAAGATAATAGAATTAAAAAAGTTAATTATATTAGAAACTCTGTTAAAGTATTAGTTGATGCATATGATGGTGATATGGATATTTACATTAATAAAAATGATCCTATTATTCTAAATATGGATAATGCATTTAAAAATATATTTAAATCAATGGATGATATTCCTAAAGAAATAATATCTAGTTTGAAATATCCTAAATTCCTATATGATATTCAATCTGAAATTATTAGAAAATATCACACTAATTCGGCTAGTGTTTTCTTTAGTGGAGAAGATGTTTGGGAATTTTCTTTGCTAGAAAATCAACCAAATAAAATTGGCAAAAAGAAAATAAATTATACTGTATATAAGAATTTTAATGAATATAAGACAGATATTGGTTATTTAACAATATACACACCATATGGTAGACAAAATATAAATGCATATTTAGTTGGAACATATGAAAATAGTGGACCAAGATTAAAACTG
>CAZMFV010000068.1:0-3431 GCA_964565695.1 uncultured Lachnospiraceae bacterium | reverse complement strand
CAGGTGCCTCTTTTCTATATGCCATACCTGCTTTATATAGTTCAGCAAAAAGCCATTGTGTCCATTTATAATATGAAGGATCTGATGTAATTATTTCATAATTCCAATCATATGAAGTACCCATTGCTTCAAATTGTTTTTTCATGCTTTCAATATTATTATATGTAGATTCCTTTGGAGGAATTCCAGTTTTAATAGCATAATTTTCTGCTGGAAGTCCAAATGCATCAAAGCCAGTTGGATGGAATAAATTAAATCCTTGCATTTTCTTATATCTTCCATAAACATCAGATAATGCATAATTATACCAATGTCCTAAGTGAAGTTTGTCACCTGAAGGATATGAAAACATTTCAAGTAAATATAGTTTTTCCTTTTCTAAATCTTCATCAAATTTATAAATATCATTTTCTTTCCATTTTTTTTGCCATTTTTCATCTATCTTTTTGTTATACATATTTATCTCCTTAATATGCTCTTAATTTATTTAGTCTATTATATAAAAAAAATATGTATAATTCAATATTATACATATTTTAAAATGTTTTTAATTAATTTAAATTGAAGATTATTTTAGTTCAACTACTCCACCAGCTTCTGTAATTTTAGCAACGATTTCGTCTGCTTCTTCTTTAGCAACTGCTTCTTTAATAACTTTTGGTGCTCCATCTACTAAAGCTTTAGCTTCACCTAATCCTAGTCCTGTAATTTCTCTTACGATTTTAATAACAGGAATCTTGTTTGGACCAGATTCTTTTAATTCG
The DNA here is from genome assembly GCA_964565695.1 of uncultured Lachnospiraceae bacterium. Lineage (GTDB taxonomy): Bacteria > Bacillota > Clostridia > TANB77 > CAG-508 > CAZCCM01. The sequence continues at coordinate 2,667 of CAZMFV010000068.1, read as the reverse complement.
ATATCATATTCTGATTTTTCTTCTGCTGCTGCTTCTCCTCCAGCTGCTGCTCCTGCAGGTGCTGCAACTGCTGCTGCAGATACATCATATTTTTCTTCTATTGCTTTTACAAGTTCTGATAATTCAACAACTGTTAATTTATCTATTTCTTCAATTAATTTTTCTATTTTAGCCATTTTTTTCTCCTTTATTTTTTTATTCTTTTACTTCTTCAGTTTCTTCTTCTTTTTCTTTTTTAGCTTCTTCAGCTTTTTCTACAGGTTTCTCTTCAACTTCTTCTTTTACAGTTTCAGTTTCTTCAACCTTTTCTTTTTCTTCTACTACTTCTTCTTTAGTTTCTGTTTTTTCTTCTGCAGTTTCTTTTGGCTCTTCAACTTTTTCTTCAGTTTTTACTTCAGCCTTTTCCTCTACAGGTTCTTCTGTTTCTTTTTTAGTTCTAACAGCATCTAATGCTACAGCTAATTTCGCAATATTTGCTTGTAATACACCAGCTAATTTTGCTATTAACTCTTCTCTTGAAGGTAATTGAGCTAACACTATAACTTCTTCTGATGTCTTTAGATTTCCTTCAATAATTCCTGCTTTTATTTCATAGAATTTATTATCTTTAGCAAATTTATATATTGCTTTAGAAGGTCCTAAATAATCTTCTTTAGTAATAATAAGTGCTGTTGGTCCTACTAGTTCTTCATCTAATCCTTCAATTCCTGCTTTTTCAAAAGCTCTTCTAATTATATTGTTTTTAATAACTCTGTATTCAGCTCCTGAATCTCTAACTTCTCTTCTTAATGCAATATCTTGTTCAACAGAAATTCCTTCAAAATTAGCTAAAAGAATTAATTCTGCGCCTTTTAATTGTTCAACTAATTCGTCAACTTTCTTTTCTTTTTTAGCTATAATTTTTGGATTTGCCATTTTACATCCTTTCTCCTAAAAAAAGCTTCCATACACGAGGTATGAAAGCCATATTTATATTGCTATATTGCTTCTACCTCGGTAAGTCTTATCTTTATGCTTACTGTCTTAGGTTATTTTATTTTCATATTTAATATTATAAACTGTTTTAAAGTTTTTTTCAACTTTTTATTATGCTTCTACTTTTATTCCAGGTCCCATTGTTGTTGAAACTGAAATTGATCTAATATATTGTCCTTTAGCTGCAGAAGGTCTAGCCTTTTCTACAGCATCTAATAATACTTCATAATTTTCAACTAATTTTTTAGTTCCAAAAGATAATTTTCCAATTCCTAAATGCATAACATTTGTAGAATCTAATCTGTATTCTACCTTACCTGATTTAATATCTTCAACTGCTTTCTTAACATCCATTGTTACAGTTCCAGCCTTTGGATTAGGCATTAAACCTTTAGGTCCTAATAGTTTTCCTATTCTACCAACAACTCCCATCATATCAGGTGTTGCAACAACGATATCATATTCAAACCAATTTTCATTTTCAATTTTTGGTAAAAGATCTTCAGCACCTACAAAATCAGCTCCTGCTTCTTCTGCTTCTTTTGCCTTATCTCCTTTAGCAAAAACTAATATTCTCTGTGTTTTTCCAGTTCCATTTGGTAAAACAACTGTTCCTCTAACTTGTTGATCTGCTTTTTTTGAATCAACACCTAATTTTATATGAACTTCAACAGTTTCATCAAATTTTCTTTTAGGCATTTTTTCCATTAACTTAAAAGCTTCTTCCACTGAATATTTTTTTGATTTCTCAACTAATTCAGCTGCTTCTTTGTATAATTTTCCTCTTTTCATTTTTCCTCCTCTGGTATTAACGAATTTCTTCTCCCATATTTGTCTTTATTGTTTTTTATTTTATTTTTCTATTTTTGATTACTTACCTTCTACAGTAATACCCATAGCTCTAGCTGTTCCTTTAACCATTTCCATTGCTGCTTCAACAGTGTTTGCATTTAAATCTGGCATTTTCATTTCAGCTATTTTTTTAACTTGATCTTGAGTTAAATTTGCTACTTTAGTTTTGTTTGGTTCACCTGAACCTTTTTGAATTCCTAATTCTTTTTTAATTAATGCTGAAACAGGTGGCACTTTAGTTATAAATGTGAAAGATTTATCTTTTTCTACAGTTATAACAACAGGTATTAACATTCCTGCTTGTGATGCTGTTTTATCATTAAATTCTTTAACAAATTGCATTATATTGATTCCACTTGAACCTAAAGCTGGTCCTACAGGTGGAGCAGGGCTTGCTTTACCTGCTTCAATTTGTAATCTTATAATTATTTTATCTTCTTTTTTAGCCATTTTGCTCTCCTTATTTAACTACCTTTTGAATTTGAGAAAAGTCTAGTTCAGTACTAGTATCTCTTCCAAACATAGATATTAAGATTTTAACTTTCTGTTTATCTTTATTTATTTCTTCTACTTGACCAATATATCCTTTTAAAGGATCTGACAATATTTCTACAGTATCGCCAACTTCATAGTCAACTATTATTTCAACATCTTCGAATCCCATATGTCTTACTTCTTGATCAGATAATGGTATAGGATCTCCTCCACCAACAAAACCTGTAACACCAGTTGTGTTTCTAACTATATACCAAGTTTCTTCAGTTATAACCATTTTAATCATAACATATCCTGGGTATACCTTTTTAAGTTTTGTTTTTCTTTGTCCATCTTTAATTTCAA
>CAZMFV010000067.1:0-3511 GCA_964565695.1 uncultured Lachnospiraceae bacterium | reverse complement strand
TTATTTACAGTCCATTTAGCTGTAAAAGTTCTATTTCCATCAAATACAGGTGGAACTTCTGGTGACCAACCTGCAAAAGTATGATGAGCTCTTACTGGAATTCCAGGTGTTTGTGCAGGTGAATCATATTCGCCAACTATTTTCTTATCACTTGTACTTCCACCAACATTTCCACCATTTAACTTAAAAGTAAATGTGAAATTAAATGGAATCCATTGTGCTATAAAAATTCTATTAGCATCATAAATTGTAGGTACTGTTGGAGACCAACCTGCAAATGCATATCCATTTCTAACAGGATTATCAGGTGTTGTAGTATTTGTATTATAAGGACCTTTTTCTGTTATATTATGTATTACTCCACCTATATGTCCTCCATTTAAATTATATGTAAATGTATATTCTGAAGTTTTCCATTCAGCTACAAATACCATGTCTTTATCTATTACTGTTTCTAGTGAAGGTGTCCATGTTATAAAATCATTATGTTCTTTAACTGGAAATCCTGGGCTTGTTGCCTTGCTCCCTTGTGCAACCTTCATATATGGAATAGTAGTTACACCATTTATGCTTCCTCCATTCAAATCAAAACCTACCGTATGTTCTTCTACATAACCTAAACTCTTTTGCCTATATACAGTATTTTGAGAAATATTTTTATTTAATTCAAGAGATGGTTCCCAATCCACACTAGATGGTATTAAATCACCACTTGAATCTAAATAATCTTGAATACTTTGTCCATCTTTTATAAAGAAAGTTTTTCTTACCATCTTATCTGCTACATCTCTATAGTCAAAAACAACAGAGTAAAGTTTACTCTTATCTTCTTCAGAAGATGGTTTTAATTGCCCTGTATCAAAATCAGTTAAGTCTACTTCAATTAAAACACCTTGATGTTCAACTTGGATCTTATTAGCAGCTTTATCTACAGATTTAACTATAAATTTAGACTTATCATCTTTATCATTATTTTCTAAAGCAATTTGATTTTCTAGTTCTTCTAGAATGTCTAAACTTGAATCCGAATTAGATAAGATTTGAGCATATGCAGACTTTATATATTCCTGTATGTTTTCTGCAACTGCATCTTTCTTAGCTCCTTCTGTTCTTATTAAAATACTTTCATTTGATTTCAGTGACATTATAACAATTGCACTAAGTATTAAAAGAACTATAATAGTTACAACTAAGGATATTAAAGTTATTCCTTTTCTTAACCTCTTCTCTTTAGCTAAAATATTCATTTACTTCTCCTCATTTAGTATTTATTCAATTTATATTATTTTTTGTATTTTATTTTTATTTTAAACTTCTTTGTTTTAAAACTTCAAAAGCAACTATTCCTGCTGATACTGATGCATTTAATGAATCAAATTTCCCTGCCATAGGTATATTTACCTTGAAATCAGCATTTTTATTAGTAAGATCTGAAACGCCTTTTTCTTCGTTACCAATAATTATTCCAATAGGCATATTATAGTCTAAATCATAATATGCTTTATCAGCATCTGTATCTGTTGAAACAATCCATATTCCTTTTTCTTTTAAAGAATCAATTTCATAATTAATATTATTTACTCTTGCAATCTTCATATGTGAAGTTGCTCCTGCTGATACTTTCACTACAGTTGAGTTTACACTAGCAGCATTTCTCTTAGGTAATATTATTCCGTGTACTCCTGAACAAACAGCTGTTCTTATTATTGCTCCTAAATTATGAGTATCTTGAATTTTATCTAAAATTAACAAAAATGGTTCTTCATTTTTATTTTTAGCATATTCTAAAATTTCATCAATTGTTGAATAATCAAATGGTGGAACTGATGCTACAATACCCATATGATTTCTAGCCATTTTATTTAATTTATCTTTATCAACAAAAGATATAACAATTTGTCTGTCTCTTAGTTCATCATAGATTTTTTCAAAACCTCTTAATCCTTTTTGTATCCAAACTTTATTGATTTCTTTATTAGCATCTATAGCTTCAATAACTGCATTTTTTCCAACAAGTAAATCATCATAAGATTTTTCTTCTTCTTTTCTATTTTTCCTATTGTTTTGTCTTTTATTACCTTGTCTTTTGTAATCGTTTTTATTTTCTTTCATATCGTCCTTCTAGGTCTATATTGTCCAAGCATTATCACTGTACTCTCACTTTTTCTTTTTCTTGATTTTTAAGTCATATATGCTCTTAATAATACTATTTCATATACTTTAACTTTATCAATTCCAACTTAGAAATTCAAGGCAATTATTGATTCTTTAGATTAAAAATATATTACAAAGTCATTGCAAAAACAGCATAATTCAGATTTTTCAAAATCTAAATGTTAAAATTATTTTATATACTAAGGAGGTAATTATGAGATTTTCAGAATGGAATAATTTCAACTCAGGAGACTGGGAATATAATATTAATGTTCGTGATTTCATAAATAAAAATTATACAGAATATAAAGGTGATTCTAGCTTTTTAGCAGGACCTACTGAAAGAACTACTAAATTATGGAATAAAGTTTTAGAACTATATAAAGAAGAAAAGGAAAAAGGTGGTATTCTAGGTATTTCAACTATACCATCAAGTATATTAACACATGATGTTGGTTATATAGATAAAGATAATGAATTAATAGTAGGTCTACAAACTGAAGAACCATTAAAAAGAGCAATTATGCCAAAGGGTGGAATACGAGTTGTAAACCAATCTTTAGCTGCATATGATATTGAAACACCAGATGAATTAGATATTATTTTTAATGAATATACAAAAACACATAATCAAGGTGTTTATGATGCATATACTCATCTTATTAGAGATTTAAGAAGATCAATGCTTATTACAGGTCTTCCAGATGGTTATGGTAGAGGCCGTATCATAGGTGACTATAGAAGAGTTGCACTATATGGAACCAAAGTTTTAATAGAAGAAAAAGAAAAAGAATGGAATTCTATTACAGGACCATTTAATGATAAAACAATGCAATTAAAAGAAGAACTTATGGATCAATTAAGATCTTTAAAAGAATTAGAACAAATGGCTGAAAAATATGGTTATGACATATCTCGTCCTGCATCTAATTCACCAGAAGTTATTCAATGGACATATTTTGCATATTTAGCTGCAGTAAAAGAACAAAATGGGGCAGCAATGAGTTTAGGAAGAGTTTCTACATTCTTCGACATCTATTTTGAAAGAGATTTAAAAGCTGGATATATAACCGAAAGCGAAATACAAGAACTAATAGATGATTTTGTTATAAAACTTAGGCTTGTAAGGTTTTTAAGGACACCAGAATATGATTCACTATTTAGTGGTGATCCAGTATGGGTTACAGAAGCAATAGGTGGAATGGGCAATGATGGTAGATCTTTAGTAAGTAAATCGTCTTTTAGAATCTTACAAACTCTAAATAATATAGGTGCAGCACCTGAACCAAATTTAACTGTTTTATGGAGTGAAAATCTGCCAGAAGCATTTAAAGAATTCTGTGCTGAAATTTCTATA
>CAZMFV010000066.1:0-3682 GCA_964565695.1 uncultured Lachnospiraceae bacterium | reverse complement strand
TCCCAGCATCAATATGTGCCATGATTCCTATATTTCTTGTCTTTTCCAGAGACGTATCTCTTTTAGCCATTATTTTTTCTCCTTATTTTTAATATTAATTTTAATTAAAATCTATAATGTGCAAATGCTTTATTAGCTTCTGCCATTTTGTGCATTTCTTCTTTTCTTCTAAATGCACCGCCATTTTGATTTAATGAATCTACAATTTCTGCTGCTAATTTTGCTGTCATACCTTTTTCGTTTCTACGTCTAGCATAGTTTACCATCCATCTTAAAGCTAAAGTTTGTCTTCTTTCTTCTCTAACTTCCATTGGAACTTGATATGTTGCTCCACCAACTCTTCTAGCTTTAACTTCTAGAACAGGTTTAAGAGCTTCTACAGATTCTTCAAATGCTTCTAATGCTGGTTTTTTTGTTTTTTCTTCAACAATTTCAAACGCATCATATACTATTCTTTGAGCAATAGTCTTTTTACCATCTAACATAACATTGTTAATTAATTTTGAAACAACAACACTATTATATTTTGGATCAGGTAAAACTACTCTCTTATCTACAAATCCTTTTCTTGGCATTATTCTTCCCTCCTTATATTTTGTTTTAAGATAATATTAATTATCTTAAAGGTACTCTAAAAATATTTCGTTTTAGTACATGCCTTTTGATATTTTTTTATCAAGAAGCACAACTTCATATTATTTAGGTTTTTTCGTTCCATATTTAGATCTACCTTGTTTTCTGTCTGTAACACCGGCAGTATCTAAAGTACCACGAACAACATGATATCTTACACCAGGTAAGTCCTTAACTCTTCCACCACGAATAGTAACAACACTGTGTTCTTGAAGATTATGTCCTTCTCCAGGTATATATGCTGTAACTTCCATTCCATTTGAAAGTCTAACTCTAGCTACTTTTCTTAAAGCAGAGTTTGGTTTCCTTGGTGTTATAGTTCTAACTACTGTACATACACCTCTTTTTTGTGGAGAATAATTAGTTGTTAATTTTCTCTTTTTAGAATTGTATGTTTTTTGTAGTGCTGGTGATTTAGACTTTGTTGTTGTCTTTTTTCTACCTTTTCTTACTAGTTGGTTAATTGTTGGCATTCTTATTTCACCCCTTTCTTGAATAAAAAATATCAAAATACAACAATACTTCTTTAAAAAAGTATTGTTGCCTTAAGCTCTTATATTTTAGCACATCTTGCTTTTTTTGTAAAGTGTTGCAAGATTTTTTATCTTTACTTTTTTGTATTATATTTTATATAGTTTAATCTTTAAAGACTATATTTAAAATTACATTTCATATCATATTAAATTTTAAAATCATGTTTTTCAAATAACTGTTTTAAATCTAATAATAATAAATTTCTACTTTTACCTAGATAGGCAACCTCTAAAACATGTGATTCTTGGTATTTTCCAACACCAGAATATCCAGTTAGTCCTTCTACTGCTCTCATTATATTAGTATATTCTATATCTGTCAGCTCTTTCTCCTTAATATATACCATATAACTTTTACCTTCTAAAACTTGTTCTTGGTAATGATATAGAATTTTATCTGAATTAATTCTAACAAAGTCATATGACTTCATATTGTTTTTATCAAAATCTTTGTTAATTATTGTGTCTACTATTTCAGATTCAACAAATCCTTTTTTTTGATTTAGTATAAAAAGATTGTCTTTAGATAATAATAAATTAAGTCTTTCTTCTTTTTGTTTATATAAATCTAGTTGTTCTTTTAATTCTCTTTCAGCTTTTTCTTTTTCAAGTCTTTCAGCTTCTATTCTTGCTTGTTCTCTTTTTTCTTCTAACTCTTTTCTTAATGCTTCATCTTTTATAGCTTTTTCCTTAGCTTTTCTTTCTAATTGATCAAAATCATCTGTATAAACTATTCTTAAATCAATATTACTTATACTAACTTTTTGAGAAAAGACTTCACTTACATTTGTTATAAGTTCTAAAGTCATAATATCTTCTTTTTCTTTACTTTCTAACATAGCTATTCTTATATATATACCATCAACAATTTTACCATTTTTATATATTTCTTTTTCTTTAAGTTCATCTAATGATTGAAAATTTAGTTTTTTATCATTGTATTTTTCTTTTATTAAATTTTCTATTGATGATTTAAAACTTTCTAAATTTTCTCCATTTAAACTTGTTCCAATATATATATTGCTATATTTTGAGTCTGTACCTAATTTAAATCCATTGCTATTTACTTGTTTAATAACATCATCAATTGTCAATCTATATTTGTTTACATTAAAAACAGGTGCAACATATTCTTCTTTTGAAAATACATATTTAGAAGATTTAGGATTATAGAATTTATTATTATATGGTTGAAAAACAAATGATATTTCAGTATAACTTTCTTCATTCATACTATTCTTATAATCAGTAATCTTATATGGAAAGATATTGTATACAATACTACCATCTAAACTATTTATAGATTTAGAAAAATAGAAAATCGGAGGATTTCCTTTTCTCACTCTAAGAAAATTAATTGATATACTCAATATAAATAGCAATACTATTGTAGCTAATATAATCATAATCCACATTTTTATAGATGGTTTCTTCTTTTGTTCCATTTAAATCAATTCTCCTCTTTATATGTTAAAAAACTTTTTGTAGAATTCTTCATCACTATCTTCTGTATTTTCTTTTTCAGTTTCTTTCTTTATATTAGTTTTATATTTATCTATTTTAACCATTCCATTTTTACTTTCAATTTCTAAGCTTCCACCATAGTTGTTAGGAATTTCAATAATCATTAAATTATTTGATGTATCAAATCTAACTAATTTGAACACTTTGTTTTTTTCTTCTAATTGTAAAATACTTCCTCTTTTATCCATATTAATTTTTTTGTCATACTTTTTACTATATCTAATAATAATATCTTCTGAATCTGTTTCTCTTATATCAACATCAAAACTTTCTAAATTAACTCTTATTTCTTTAATTTCATTAATATTATATCTAGATTCATCTTTTAAAGAATCTTCAGCTATAAATACTTTTAAAGCAGGTTCTCTTAAAACTTGTTTAAAAATATTTGCATTAACATATAGTGCAGAAAATGCAAAAAACACCCACATCATTATCTTAACAATAAGATTAATATCATGGCCTTTTAAAAGTTTATCAAAAGTTTTCTTGATTTTTTCTTTTCTAATATTATATGCTTTTTCTTTTCTTTCTTGCTCTTCTTTAGCTTTTTGTTCTTCCTCTGCTCTAACTGTTTCTTCAGTTACTTCATTAACTTCTAATATAGTTTCATTTTTCTTATCTTTATCTTTAGCCATATATTCTCCTTATAATACTATATTCCTTTTTAAATTTTCTACTTTTTTTCCTATTTCAATATTTTCATCATTTTTGAAATTAGGATCTTTTTCTATTAACTCTATTGCTATTTTTTGTGCTTCTTTTAAAACTTCCATATCTGTAAATAAATTAGCAATTTTAAAATCAGGCAACCCATGTTGTTTAGTTCCAAAGAAATCACCTGAACCTCTTAATTCTAAATCTTTTTCAGCTATAATAAAACCATCTGTTGTGCTTTCCATTATTTTTAATCTTTCTGCAGATCTTGCTGAGGTTTTATCAAGTTTTAAAATGCAATATTCATCTTTCACATATTGTTTATCTACGATAAT
>CAZMFV010000065.1:0-3955 GCA_964565695.1 uncultured Lachnospiraceae bacterium | reverse complement strand
ACCTGCAGGTAGTTTAGAAAAAGCAATGACAGCATTTAAATATGGTGCAGATGCGGTGTATTTAGGAACACCAAATCTTTCGTTAAGATATAAAGCTCAAATGGAAGAATCTGATATTGAGAAAATTGTTGAATATGCTCATAGTATAAATAAAAAAGTTTTTGTTGCTATAAATATTTTTGCTAGAGACGAACTTTATGAGGAAATAAAGGAACAAGTTGAGTTCTTAGAAAAAATTAAAGTTGATGCAATAATAGCAGCAGATCCAGGGATAATAGAAATTATAAAAGAATTTGCTCCTTCAGTACCAATACATATTTCAACACAGGCAAATACAATTAGCTATCATACTGCAAACTTTTGGCATAAAAATGGAGCTGAAAGAATTATACTAGGTAGAGAATTATCTAAAACTGATTTTGAAATAATAATGGCAAATAAGCCAAAAGATCTAGAAATAGAAATATTTATCCATGGTGCTCTTTGTGTTGCTTATTCAGGAAGATGTTTCTTAAGTCAATTTATGGCAGATAAATCTGCTAATACAGGTGAATGTCTTCAACCATGCAGATGGAACTATAATCTTTATGCTGAAGAAAAGAAAAGACCAGGTGAATACATGCCTATTGAAGAAAGTGAAAGTGGTATGACTATATTTTCATCAAAGGATCTATGCCTAGTAAGAGAAATACCAGAAATAATAAATCTTGGAATTGATAGTTTGAAAATTGAAGGTAGGCTAAAGTCTGACTACTATGTGGCTTCTATAGTTCATATCTACAGAAAAGCAATTGATGATTATATTGAAGATCCAAAGAGTTTTGATCCTGAGTTATATTATAATGAAATAGAAAAGCTAAGAACTAGAGAACTTACAACTTTTTATTTCCATAATAAAGACAATCAAGAAATTCAAGATTATGGTGGTAGACAATATAATGAAGCATATGAATATGCAGCTAAAACAGTAGAAAAGACAGATGATGATAATTACACATTAGTTGAAATTAAAAACAAATTAAATGTTGGTGATTATTTAGAAGTTATAATTCCAGAAGAATTAGAAGTTAAAGCTTTTGAAATAAAAGAAATGATTGATGTTGAAAGCAAGAAATCAATAGATGTTATAAACCCTGGCAAAAAAGGACAACAAGTAATTTTGAAAATGCCTTTTAAGGTTGATAGCGGACTAGTGATTAGAAGAAAGAAATAATTTTTTTAAAGAACTAAACAAATAAAATATAAGCAAAAAATATAAATAATAGATATAAACTAAAATATTAAATAAATAAAAGAAAGAGAGAAGGAATTCCTTCTCTCTTTGCTTTTACATCTTTTCTTTCTTACACTTACAAAAGTGAAAATCTTCACCATTAAAACTAACTATACAATTAGTTATAGTGTGATCCTTTGTAATGTTACCAATAACTCTATAAATTTGAGCTGTTGGTGAAAGTTCACAACCTTTAAAGTGGCCCTTCTTGAATTCATCTTTTACTTTGAAGCCTTCTAAATTTAAGACCTTTGTTTGTCTCAAAAGAGACACCCCCTTTAAATTTTTTAAGTAAAAGCTAGCATTGAAGCTATAACTATATTATACCATTAAAATGCGAAGAAATAAAGAAATTTGAAATATTGACATAGTTGAAAATCAAGAATAAAATTAAAATATGGAATATTTACAAAGACAAATAAATTTAATAGGTGAAGAAGGATTGCAAAAATTAAAAGAAAGCGAAGTTTCAGTTTTTGGATTAGGAGGAGTAGGTTCTTTTGCAGTTGAATCATTAGCAAGAGCAGGCATAGGCAAGATTAATATTGTTGATAATGACATTATTGATATAACTAATATTAATAGGCAATTATATGCACTACATTCTACTATTGGTCAAAAGAAAATAGATATTTCACATAATAGATTATTAGATATTAATCCTAATATTAAAATAAAAAAACATGACTTATTTATTGATTCACATGATCAAATTAGAGATATAATTAAAAACTCAGATTATGTACTAGACTGTATTGATACTGTTGATTCTAAAATAAAGATTATTGAAGTCTCTAAAGAGTTAGGCATAGAAGTCATATCATCAATGGGAACTGGAAATAAATTAGATCCTACCAGACTGAAAATAAATGATGTTTATGAAACTGAAAACTGTCCACTAGCTAAAAAGATAAGAAAAGACTTAAGAAAGAAAAACATAAAAGATGTTAAAGTTGTATGTTCAGATGAAGGTTCTAAAAAGATAGATGAGAACAAAAAGGAAATATCTACAATTTCTTTTCTTCCCCCAATTGCTGGATTACTTATGGCATCAGAATGTATAAGAGATATTTTGAAGATATCTTAAAATCGAATCCTTATATAAAAGTTAAAAGAATTAAAATAAATACTAAAATTAAACTCAAAAAGACAAAAACTAAATGTTTAGTATTTATTTTTTTATATTTAAAAGATTAATATAATAGTTATTGACATATGTCAACAACTATTATATACTTTAATTACAAAGACGCAATACAAGGAGGTGATTGTATGCCAAGATTAGACGGTACTGGTCCGGAAGGTAAAGGTCCTAAAACTGGAAGAGGACTAGGAAATTGCGAAGAAAACGAAAGAAATTCTAAAGAAGATTTTAGAAGAGGACCTGGAAGAGGTAGAGGCTTTTCTAGATAATTAAATTAAAGGAGTTAATATGGCTAGACCTATGAAGAAAAGAAGAATTTGTGCTAAACCTAGATTTGATGTATTTGGTCCACTAAATTCTGTAAAACGAAATTATATATTTATGACATTGGAAGAATATGAAACTATTAGACTAATTGATCATAATGATCTAACACAAGAAGAAACAGCTGACTTTATGGAAGTTGCAAGAACAACTGTTCAAAGCATATATAGTTCAGCCAGAAGTAAAATAGCTGATTCTTTGGTAAATGGTAAAAGTATAAAGATAGAAGGTGGTAATTATAGATTTTGTGAGAACCCTATTCATGATGAAAATTGCTTCAATAGGGGTAGAAGAAGAGGTGAAGGTAGGGGACGAATGCAAGGTCAGGGTAGAGGAAGAAACAGACCTTAAAAAGCTTGCTAACTAACATTTTAATATTTAATCTTAGTTTTAATTTAAATTTAAATATCTTCAATGAAAAAACAATCTCATTTGAGATTGTTTTTCTTTTACGCTTTGTTATTAATTAGTTTTATTTATTCGTCTTTATTTCTAGTTTTATCAGTAACTGTACATATTATTTATATTGATCTATTACATCATTAATTTTGTTAACTAAATCTTCAGTTGAAGAATATTCTGCTATTTCATCAGTAACACTATTCAAAGATGCACTAGGCTTATGTCCTGGTTTATAGAAGCAATAAATAGGAATCTTATCACCATATGCCCATGCTAATTCTATACCTAGACCAATTGCAGGGTATGATACTTCTGCAATTATTAAATCTATACTTTTATAGAAATCTCTTCCATTTCTGCTTTCATCAGAAATCTTATGTGGGAAAAGAAGTGCTAAGTCTTTAAGATTTTCAGAATCTTCTATTGGCTTATAATATTCATTTATAAAATCAAACTCTTTTGAATGAGCGAAATATACTCTCATATTTTCTCCTAAATTTTAAATTGGAGCGGGTAGTGAGAATCGAACTCACATCTCCGGGTCGGAAGCACGGCATTCTACCATTGAACTATACCCGCATACCTTTATTTTACTACATTTTTCAGTATAAAACAAGAAAAGGGGAGAAAGTGTTGTTAAATCTATTTACTGCTTATTTTAATTGACTTTTACCGAAAAAAAAGATAATATAAAGAGTAGAAAAACTAGTAAAATACTTTTCGGAGGTATAAATGAGTGAAGTTATAGTTATAACATCAGGTAAGGGTGGAGTAGGGAAAACTACAACTACAGCTAACTTAGGTGCAGCCTT
>CAZMFV010000064.1:0-4130 GCA_964565695.1 uncultured Lachnospiraceae bacterium | reverse complement strand
CAAATGGTATAGATTTTAATAGATTGAATTTACTGATAGCGGTATTAGAAAAATATACAAAGATGCCACTTTCATCACAAGATGTTTATCTAAACATTGTTGGTGGTATTAAAATAAATGAACCAGCAATTGATTTAGGTATTATTGCTGCAATAGCTTCATCATATAAGAATTTTGAAATACCAGCAGATATAATGGTTATAGGTGAAGTTGGCTTAACAGGTGAGTTAAGAACTGTAAATATGTTAGAAAAAAGATTAAAAGAAGCAGAAAAAATGGGCTGTAAGAAAGCAATTGTACCAATATCTAATGTAAAACAGTTAAAAGAAAAATTTAAAATGGAAATTAAAGGAGTTAAAAATATATATCAAGCAATAAAAGAACTTGGTATGTAATCCTTTTATATATATTTATCAAAAATATTACATCTTCTTTTCAATATGTCTTTTTTTCATGTTGTATGATACAATAAACATAATAAAACTATTAAATTAAACAAACAAATTTATTTGTATAGTTTTAATTTTAGGAGGAATAAATGGAAGTAAAAAAATGTGATCGTTGTGGAGGTTTTCATTTAACTGAAAATTCAATTTGTGCTAATTGTTTAGACAAAGAAATGATGGAAGTTCAAGCTATTAAACAAGAGTTTGATGGCTTAGAAAGAGTTAATTATGATGATATTTTAACTGCTTCTAAGAACACAAATATTAGTGGAGAAAGAATAGAAAGATATTTAGACACATATTTAAAGATGTAAATACGAAATAAATAGAATGAAGATTAGAAAATATATTTATAATTATATTAAATCTAGAGTTATTATTTATTGTTATTTTGATTATTAATTATGTTATAGAGGAAATGAATATGAATATTATAGATAAAATAAAAGAGAGAGGCTATATAGAACAAATTATGTTTGAAGAGTCTTTCAAAGAATTATTAGAAAAAGAATCAGTAACTTTTTATATTGGATTTGATCCTACTGCAGATAGTTTACATATAGGTCATTTTATTCAGCTTATGATGATTTCACATCTTCAAAAAGCAGGACATAGACCAATAATACTACTTGGTGCAGGAACAGCTATGATTGGTGATCCTTCTGATAGAAATGATATGCGACAAATGTTATCAGAAGAACAATTAAAACATAATACTGCAGGAATGAAGAAACAAATGGAAAGATTTATTTCATTTGAAGGTGAAAATGCTGCAATTCTTTTAAATAATGCTGATTGGTTATTAAAACTTAATTTATTAGATTATATGAGAAGTATTGGAGTACATTTTAATGTAAACAGAATGTTAGCAGCTGATTCATATAAATCTAGATTAGATTCTGGTTTAACGTTTTTTGAAATGGCATATATGACATTACAAGCATATGACTTTAAGTACTTATATGAAAACTACAATTGTAGATTGCAAATTGGCGGTAATGATCAATGGTCAAATGTTATTGCTGGTGTTGGACTTATTAGAAAAACACATGGTGTAGAAGCATATGCTATTGGTACTAGATTACTTACTAAATCTGATGGAACTAAAATGGGTAAAACTATGGGTGGAGCTTTATGGCTTGATAAAGATAAATTATCACCATATGAATTCTACCAATATTTTGTAAATATAGATGATGAAGATGTTGAAAATGTATTAAAACAACTTACATATCTTCCATTAGAAGAAATTGAAGAATTAGTTTCTGTAAAAGGTGCAAAATTAAATGAAGCAAAGAAAATTGCTGCATATGAAATAACAAAAATTATTCATGGAGAAGAAGAGGCTGAAAAAGCTAAAGAATCTTCTGAAGCTTTATTTGGTGATGGGATATCTTTAGATGCTATTCCTGAACTGAAAGGAAATGTTGGAGATGACTTAATAGATCTTGCTATAGAAGCTGGATTTGGAAACTCTAGAGGACAAATTAAAACACTTATTAAACAAGATGGTTTAAGCTTAAATGAAGAAATTATAAAAGACATGAATTACAAATTGACTGAAAAAGACTTTGAAGATGATATTGCGATAATAAAAAAAGGGAAAAAAGTATATTATAAAATAGTAAGATAACAACAAAAGACTGATAATGTACTAAGGAAAGGTTTTAATGAAAAAAAATAAAATATTTAAATTTTTAAAAATTTCAATTATAACAATGGTATTATTTGTATTAATTTTACCATTGTTTAATAAATTAGAAGCAACTCCTGGAACAACTATAACTGATATTAAAAAAATTGATAAAGCTAGATATCCTGGAGTGGTTGAAAGAGTAGAAAGATTAAAAGCTAAATATCCAAGTTGGGAATTTGAATTCTATAGAACAGGATTAGATTGGAATAGATTTATAGGTATAGAATATTCGCCTGAGAGAACAACATCACCATTTAATTTAGTTCCTAAAAGTTCAACAGGTGGTTGGGTTTGTGAATATAGAGGAACTAGACTTTATGATAGTGAAAGATGGATTGCTGCATCATATCATGCTATAGAATATGCTGCAGATCCAAGAAATTATATTAATGAATCTAATATTTTTTCTTTGAAAACTACAGAAGGAAGAAATCCTCTTTCTAAAACAAATTCAATAAATTTAATAAGAAGTGAATTAAAAGGTGCATCATATGTTAGTCAAGCAGAAGTTATATACAATGTTTCATATAATGAAAATGTTGATTTTATAGATGTTATTTCTAAATTATGGACAGAGCAAGGAACAGGTTCTGTATTAACAGATGGAAGTGAAGGAACTGATGGAATAAAATATTATAATCCTTTCAATGTAGGTGCTACAGGACTAGGTGACGGTAATGTAGTTGCAAATGGTACTAAATGGGCTCAAGCTAGAGGATGGGATACTTTCGAAAAAGGATTAAAGGGTGGAATTCATCTTATAAAAAGTGAATATGCAAAACAAAACTCTGCTTATTACGAAAAATTTAATTCAACTGAAATCGATTATTCAGGAATCGGTCATCAATACATGCAAGACTTATTTGCTCCACTAAAAGATGGTGTTAATAAAAGAGATGCATATAAAGTTCATGACCCTAATTTGACTGGGAAATATACATTTATTATTCCTTTATATGAAAATATGCAAAAAGTTGCAACAGAAGTACCAAACTCTTCTTTACCAACACCTAAGGGAAAGACATATACTCAGCCTGTTATACCGAGTTTTCCAGCTGAAGCTACAATGAAACAAGACGAGAGAAATATAAGAAGGGGAGAAGGCTCGATACATGCCCCTATTATTACTGAAATATCAATAAATTCTCCTATAAGAGTAAGAGAGAAAGCACCAAATAAAGATGGCTATGAATGGTATTTAGTATATTATAATTATGAAAATGGAAAGTTTCAAAATACAGGCTATATTGCTAGAAATGAAGTAGGTTCGAAAAACTATACTTTTGAATATATATATAACCAAAAACCAACTATGCAAGGTAAGACAAAAGACTATTGGCCAACTAATAATCAAGAAAGTACAAAGTATCCAGTAAGAGCAATGATATCTGATGATGGAGTAAATGTAAGAAAATCACCTACTAATGTTGGTTCTTCAGCAATACTTGAAACCTTAACTATTGGCACACATTTTGAAGTTATTGGAAAAGAAAAAGATGCTAATGGATATTCTTGGTATAAAATTAAATATGATTTAAATACAGCAGGAACTGCATTTACAAAAACTGGCTATATGGCAAGAAATGCAGTTGGATCAAAAGATTATTGGTTTCTATTCTTAGAAGAAATAGGAAGTAGTTCATCAAGTGGTGGAAGCAGCTCATCTGGTGATAGTAGTTCATCAGGAAGCACAACATCAAAAGATGTAGCAAAAACAACAACAAGTTTAAATGTGAGAAGAGGAGCAGGATCATTATCTGCACCAATAATAAATACAATACCTAGTGGTTCACAAATAAAGATAAGAAAAAAGATGCCCAATAAAGATGGTTATGAATGGTATTTAGTTTATTATAATTATAAAAATGGAAGTTATGGTAATACAGGATATATAGCAAGAAATGCAGTAGGATCTAAATCATATTACTTTAATTATATAAGCACTCCAAGTACAGGAGGAAGTAGTTCATCAAGTGGTGGCACTTCTT
>CAZMFV010000063.1:2229-4169 GCA_964565695.1 uncultured Lachnospiraceae bacterium | reverse complement strand
ATGAAGGTGATGGTGAAACAACAAATATTAATTTAATATCTATATTCAATATAATTAGAATACTATTAAGAAATAAAAAGATGTCATCATACAGATTGAAAAATAATGATATGTTTTTGAAAGACTTAATTATTAGATATGAAGAATTATATAAAGAGATTAGTGATTATAAAAATAAAGACAAAGATAAAAACAACAAAAACAAAATAAATGATGAAAATATAGAAAATAAATGGATGAATTTAATATATAAAGACTATTTTTCTAGTGAAAATAAATACTTTAATCAAATATTTATTAATATGATTTCTCAAACTATATATAAGGAAAATATTTTAAAATATGTTGATAATACTTCATATTTAAATCTTTTAATAGGATTACAAGATATTTCTCATTTAAGACCATATAATAAATTATGGGATCTAAGTAGAAATATAAGAAAAAACAAAGACTGTACTGATTATTGGAAAAAGAATAATAGTGAAAATATAAAAGAAGAATATTTTACATTTTTAAATAATAAAGTAGAAGATATTAAAGATAAAAAACAAAGTAGAAATAAAAATAAAAATTACTTTAATGAATTAGAAGTATTCTTGAATGAATTTGGATATCATTCTGAAAAAGAATTAGATGTTAGTTTTCCACACTTTATTGAAGACCCTATAAATATAATAGATATATTAAAAGAATATATTTTATTAGATGATAATAAGTCTCCAGTTTTAGAACAAAAGAAACAATTAGAAAAATTTGAATCAGAATTAAATAAATTAAAAGAGAAATTATCTAAAAGAAAGTTTAATAAATTACAAAAAAATATAAATGAAATGAGAATAATGCTTTGGTGGAGAGAAGAGTTTAGAGATGTTTCTACTAAGTATTATTTTCTAATAAGATTGTATACATTAGAATTAGCAGAATATTATAAAAAAAGAAAGATTATTAATGATATTAATGATATATGGTTTTTAAAAATAGATGATATTAAAAGATATATTAACAAAGAAATTAATAATGATGAGTTAAATAATATTATTAATATAAATAAAAAATATTATCAATCTTTTAGAAATTATGAAAATGAAAATGAAAATGAGATTGGTGCAATATATTTAAAAAAAGCAGAATCTCATAATAAAAACAAAAGAAATAATGAAAATACACTAAGTGGAGTTGGGACAAATATTGGAATTGTTCAAGGAAGAGCTAGGATTATAAATTCATATTCTGAAATTAATAAAATAAATGATGATGAAATTCTTATAACAAAATTTACTGACACTGGTTGGACAAGTGTATTTGGTAGAATAAAAGGAATAGTTACTGAATATGGTGGAATTTTATGTCATGCTGCAATTGTATCAAGAGAATATGGAATACCTTGCATTGTTGGTGCAAAAGATATTACTAAAAAAATAAAAGATGGAAGTTTAATTGAAATAAATGGTGAAACAGGTGAAATCACTATTATAAAGGAGTAAAAATGATAGGAAAATATAATAAAACTGTATGGCTTACATATCTAGGTGCATTATTTTCAATAATAGCTATGTTTTTCGCATTAAATAATTTAATAAAATACTCTATGATATTTTTCATATTAGCTGGAATATGTGATCTGTTTGATGGTTTTATTGCTAGAAAATTTAAAAGAACAAAAGAAGAAAAAGAATTTGGTGTTCAAATTGATACATTGGTTGACATGCTTAGTTTTGTATTTCTTCCAATTATATTAATGTATTCTCTAGGTCTAAATACTATTTATCATTTTATTTTGTTCTTTCTTTATACATTAGCTGCAATTATTAGACTTGCATACTTCAATATAAATTTAGATGTTGAATCAGATAAAAGCATTGATTATTATACAGGTCTTCCTGTAACATATGTGTCTTTAATTCTACCTATAATATATTTATTATCATATTTTATAA
>CAZMFV010000063.1:0-2129 GCA_964565695.1 uncultured Lachnospiraceae bacterium | reverse complement strand
GTAACATATGTGTCTTTAATTCTACCTATAATATATTTATTATCATATTTTATAAGCTTAGAAGTTTTAAATATAATTTATATTATTGCAATGTCTTTAATTACATTGTTTTTTATATTAAAAATTAAAATAGCAAAACCAAGAGGAGTTTTTTATATATTATTCTCATTATTAGCTATAATAGTAATCACTCTACTAATGATTTTTTATTAGTTTAATATAGATATAAATATAAGTGTAAATATGGATTTAAAATGAATATTAAAGTTTTTGATAGAAAAAATGATTGCATATATGAAGAAAAAGTTTTTGGTAAAAAAGCATTAGATTTCTTATATAAAAATTGGTTTGGGAATATAATATTAAAATTTGTAATATTATCCCTTCCTTCTAAAATCTACGGTTATTATAATAAGAGTAGACTTTCTAAAAAGAAAATTGAGCCATTTGTTAAAAAATATGACATTGATTTAGAAGAATATGATAAAAATGAATACTCTTCATTTAATGATTTTTTTATAAGAAAAAGAAAAAAAGAGAGTATTAATTTAGATAAAGATGCTTTAATTTCTCCAGCAGATTCAAAATTATTAGTGTATAATATTGATGAGAAGTTAAATTTTACTATTAAAAAGAATAATTATTCTATTAGTGAATTATTAAAAGATGAAAAAGTAGTAGATGAATATAAAAATGGTCAATGTTTAATTTTTAGACTTTCAGTAGATGATTATCACAGATATGTTTTCTTAGACAGTGGAAGCCTTTTAAAAAGTAAGACAATAAAAGGTAAACTTCATACTGTTGGACCTATTGCTACTAAAAAACACAGAGTATACTCTGAAAATTATAGAGTTGTTAACTATTTAGACACAGAAAACTTTGGTGAGATAGCACAGATTGAGGTTGGAGCTCTATTAGTTAAAAAAATAATTAATTATGATATAAAAGATTTTAAAAAAGGAAATGAAAAAGGATATTTTGAACTAGGTGGATCTACAATAATTATATTATTGAAAGAAAATCTGGTTGAAATTGATAAAGATATTTTAGAATGTTCTAAAAAAGGAATAGAAACTAAGTTAAGATTAGGTGAAAAGATTGGTTTAAAGGTGAATGATGATCAAAAGATTAAATATATATTTTAAGGAAATGTTTCCATTAATACCTAGATTATTTTTAGAAATAATATATGAACTTTTTATAGAATTATATAAAGACTTTCACACATTTCATTATATAGATTTAAAAGATTTTAAAGAAATATTTTCTTCTTTCTTTTATTTAATAGACTATAAACTAATAGACATAGTATATTTTGAAGATGAAGTTGTAGCTTTTTCTTTAACTTTTCCGGATTTTGGAAATGAAATCTATAAAAACATGAATTTTTATACAAAATTGAAAATATTGTCTAGAAGGAGAAAATCTAAAAGACATGTTAATTTATACATGGGTGTAAAGAAGGGACATCTGGGTTTAGCTAGAGCATTAGCACAAAGAACAATAGATATGATGTCTAAAAAGAAAGCTGATCTAATAGGTGCTTTAATTGAAGAAAACAAGATTACAGGTGGAATAGGCTCAGGTCAGATTAAAGAAAAGAAATATTATGCATTATTTAAAAAAGAATTTAAAGAATAAAAAAGAAAGAAATAATGAATAAAATAAAATTCGTGTTATAATAGTAATAGAATGAAATACTATTTTAAAGGAGTTTGAAATGGTTAATCCAAAATTAAAAAAATATGTAGAAGAAGTAATTTATCCAGAATATAAAAAAAATGATAGTGGACATGATATTAATCATATAAATTATGTTACTAGAAGAAGCTTCAAATTTGCTGAAATGGTAGAAGATGAAGAGATAAATAGTGATATGGTTTATGTTATTGCAGCATATCATGACATAGGTCATCATATTAATTCTGAAGAGCATGAAAAAGAATCTGCTGATATTTTTTATAATGATGAATTTATGAAAGATTATTTCAAGGATGAGAAAATAAGAATTATTATAAAAGAAGCTATTGAAGATCATAGAGCAAGTTCTAAAACTGAACCGAGAAGTATTTATGGTAAAATAGTCTCTTCAGCTGATAGAATGACTTCTTTAGAAGAAATATTTA
>CAZMFV010000062.1:3030-4450 GCA_964565695.1 uncultured Lachnospiraceae bacterium | reverse complement strand
CAAGATCCAGTTTCATTAGAAACACCAATAGGTGAGGAAGAAGATAGTCATTTAGGAGATTTCATTCCAGATGAAGATAGCCCATCACCACATGATTCAGCATCATATATACTTTTAAAAGAAAATCTAGAAGAAGTTATGAAAGTACTTACTGAAAGAGAAGCAATGGTATTAAAACTAAGATTTGGTCTTGATAATGGAAAAGGAAGAACATTAGAAGAAGTTGGAAGAGTATTCAATGTTACTAGAGAAAGAATTAGACAAATAGAAGCAAAGGCTTTAAGAAAATTATTTTCTACACCTGAAATTTGTGAAAAACTTAAAGATTATATGAATTAGGAGAAAGATATGGAAAGAAATCAAAACAAAAATCGAAGAGACAATGTAGAAGAAACAAAAAGAGGTTTGAAAGAAATAAATAAGATAATCTTTCGAGCAAATGAAGAAGTGCCAGATGATTGGGCAGATTTAGATATGACACCAGAAGAGGCTAAAATTCTAAAAGAAGGTGAAGACTATATTGAAAAAGTATTGGCTCCAAGTCTTTCTATTAATAAAAAAGTTTCTAAGGCTGAATTATCAGATGAAAGAAAAGTTGAGGACATTTTGAGAGAAGAAGCAATGGAAAGAAAAGGCTTAAAAAAAGAAGAGGCTGACGAAATAGATAAATTATTAAAAAGAAAAGCTGAAAGTTTAAGAAAAAGCAAAGAAGAAAAAGAAGATAAAGATAAAAAAATAGAAAAAGAAGAAGAAACAAAAAAGAAAAAAGAATTAGAAGATCGTAATATATAATCTTAAATGAGAAAAAAGAAAAAGGTGTTTCACCTTTTCTTTTTATGTATACAGTTTGTTAAATCTTATGATATAATAGTAATACTTTAAAAAAGAAAGGACTATAAATGGAAATGTTAAATATAGAAAATCTTAGTGTAAAGATTAAAGAAAAAGAAATCTTAAAAAATATAAATTTAAAAGTAAATAATGGTGAAGTCCATGTTATTATGGGACCCAATGGTTCTGGTAAATCTACATTATTTAATGTTATTATGAGAAATCCAGAATATGAAATAATGCCTAATAGTAAAATGAAATATTTAGGAAAAGATTTAATTGAAATGAATACAACAGAATCTGCTAGAGAAGGTATATTCATGTCTTTTCAAAACCCTAAAGAGATAGCGGGAATAAGTCTTTCAGAGTTTTTAAGACAATCAAAAATGGCTATAACTAATAAGGATGTTGGTATTATTAACTTTAATTTAGAATTACAAAAGGAAATGAGAAAACTAAAAATGCCTCCTGAATATGCAACTAGATATTTTAATTATGGATTTTCAGGTGGTGAAAAAAAGAAAGTAGAAATGCTTCAATTAAATATTTTAAAACCTAAATTAGCTCTATTAGATGAGACAGATTCAGG
>CAZMFV010000062.1:0-2930 GCA_964565695.1 uncultured Lachnospiraceae bacterium | reverse complement strand
TTATTAAAAGAAGATAGAAATATCTATGATATATATGATGAATTAGATTATTCAGATAATTTATCAAAAGGTTTAAATGAAGAGATTATAAAAGAAATTTCTTCACTTAAAAACGAGCCTTCATGGTTATTAGATTTTAGATTAAAGGCTTTTAAAATCTTTAAAGAAACAAAAGACCCTAAATGGGGACCAGATTTATCTGAAATTAATATTGATGACATTGCTTTTTATATAAAGCCAGATCATAGTAAAAAAAGAAATTGGGAAGAACTTCCAGAATACATTATTGATACATTTGATAGATTAGGAATACCAGAAGCGGAAAAAGAATCTTTAGCAGGAGTTTCTGCTCAATATGATTCTGAGGAAGTATATCATAATGTTAAAACAGAATTATTAGAACAAGGTATAATTTATTTAGATTTTGATACAGCAGTAAAAGAACATGAAGAATTAGTAAAAGAATATTTTGGGACAATAATTACACCAAAACTACATAAATATTCTGCACTTCATTATTCAGTATTTTCAGGTGGATCATTTGTATATGTTCCGGATAATGTTGAAGCAGTTATGCCAATACAATCATATTATAGACTAAATGCACCTGGTGCAGGTCAATTTGAGCATACTTTAATAGTTGTTGGTAAAAATTCTAATTTACACTTTATAGAAGGTTGTTCAGCACCTCAATATAATGAATTAAATATTCATGCTGGTGCAGTAGAAATATATGTAAAAGAAAATGGTGATATGAAGTTTTCTACAATAGAAAACTGGTCTAGAAATATGTACAATCTAAATACAAAAAGAGCCATATTAGAAACAAATGCTAAAATAGAATGGGTTTCAGGTTCATTTGGATCAAAGGTTTCAATGCTTTACCCAACATCTGTATTAAAAGGGGACAATTCTAGCTCAACATTTACTGGTGTAACATTTGCTGGGAAAGACCAACATATAGACAATGGTTGTACTAATATCCATATTGGAAAAAACTCATCTTCAATTGTTAATACTAAATCAATTGTAAAAGATGGTGGTGTTAATGTAACTAGAAATATTATAAAAATTCAAAAAGGAGCTACAGGTGTAAAATCTAATTCGGATTGTGATTCTTTAATATTAGATGCTGAGTCAGTTTCTGATACAATTCCAGTTATTGATACAAGAGAAAGTGATTCTAATATTGGACATGAAGCTAAAATTGGAAAAATTGAAGATGATGTTATATTTTATCTAATGAGTAGAGGGCTAACTGAAAAAGATGCAAAAGCTATGGTTGTTAGAGGATTTGCATCACCAGTTTCAAAAGAACTACCATTAGAATATGCTGTTGAAATGAACAATTTAATTAATCTGGAATTGGAGGGGCATAGTGGAATATAGAGTTAATAAAAATACTAGAAGAGTTTGGTCATGGTTAGATTTAAATGATGCTAAAATAAAAATAGATAAATCTGAATTAAAAGAAAATATAAAATTAAAAGATATTAAAATAGGTGAAAAACTAGAAAATGACTTTAGTAAAATAAACTTTGGGCTTTCAGATGATGTTTTAAATATTAATAGGAAATATTTAGATAAATATATATTATTAAATGATAAAAATGATTTGGTAATTGATAATACAAATATAATAAAACATCCAGATTCTAAAACTGGTGCTAAAAGATTAAAAATAAAAGACCTTTCTAATCTATTATTAGACATACATCTAGAAGAAGGAAGTAGTAAAACATATATACTAGAATTTGAAAATATATTTAATTTAGTTATTAGAATTAAATTAGAAAAAGACTCTAAATTAGATTTAGTATTAGTTGATAGAGAAGAAATAAGTAAAGAAAAAGAATTAAAAAATAATTTTAAATTAGAATCAATTGGAATTATAGCTGAAGAATCTTCAGTTTCAAATATTATAAAAGTAGACTTTGGTGAATATGATAAATATCTTAATTATAGATCAGATTTAATTGGTGAATATTCTGAAACTAATATTAATATGGCATATGTTTTAACAGGTAATGAATTATATGATATGTCATTCCATCAAAAACATATTGCTGAAAATACTAGAGGAGATATCTTAATTGAAGGTATTTTAAAAGATGAATCAAGTAAAATATTTAAAGGAAGTTTAGATTTTAAAAAAGGCTCAAAAGGTTCTATTGGAAATGAAAATGAATCTATAACTAATTATAGCAAGAAAACTAAGTCTATTTCTCTTCCTATACTATTAGCACATGAAGATGAGATAGAAGGTAATCATGCAGCAAATCACGGTGAATTTGATGAAGAACAAATTTATTATATAAAGTCTAGAGGATTTGATGAAAGAGAAGCAAAAAATATTATTGCTGAAGCTAAGATAACTCCTATACTAGATATTTATAAAAATAAAGAATTAAAAAAAGAATTAAAAGATAATTTAAAAAATAAGTTGAAAGAATAAAAGAAAGGATTGGAGTAAGAATGAGTAATTTAGATATTAATAAAATAAGAGAAAAATTTTCATTTCTAAGAGATGAAAATATAGATAATGTAGGTAAAAAAGTTATTTACTTAGACTCAGGTGCTACATCACAAAGACCGGATGAAGTTATTGATGCTGTTTCAAATTACTATAAATATTCCAATGCTAATCCTGGAAGATCTGCACATCATCTGGGTGTTAAATCAACAGATCTAGTAGACAATGCTAGAAATATAGTTGCTAAATTCATTAATGCAAATCCAAATGAAATTATATTTACTAGAAATGCTACAGAAAGTATTAATTTAGTTGCTGATACATGGGGTGAAAATAATTTAGAAAAAGATGATGAAATTATTACTACAATAATAGAACATCATGCTAATTTTGTTCCATGGCAAGAACTAGCTAAAAAGAAAGATTTAAAATTAAATATTGTTGATATTGATGAAAA
>CAZMFV010000061.1:0-4525 GCA_964565695.1 uncultured Lachnospiraceae bacterium | reverse complement strand
AAATACTTGCTAGAACTATATTTAATTCAGAAATTCCAATTATATCTGCAGTAGGACATGATACTGACTACACTATATCAGACTTTGTATCTGATTTAAGAGCCCCTACACCATCTGCAGCAGCCGAATTAGCTGTACCTAATATAGATGACTTGAAAAGGGAAATAGATTCAAGTAAGAACAGATTAAGACAGGCATTATTAAGAAAATTAGAAGCATTGAAATTAAGATATCAAGCTATAAATAATAAATTAAAAAGCCCTATAAATAATATAAATGAAAATAGGATTAGAATTGATCATTTGCTTCAAAACATGCTACATAATATAAATATGAAAATTCTTAATGTAAGAAATGATTTAAACAAATCATCAGATAAATTAGAATTAATTAATCCACTAAATATATTAGATAGAGGTTATGTACTTGTTGAAAAAGATGGGAAAATGATAAAGGAAATATCTAAACTTAAAAAAGGAGATCTGATTGAGATTAGATCTAAGAAAGATAAAAAGAAAGCGGAAATAAAGTGAGGTAGAAATGGCTAGAAAAAAGAGTAAAAGAAAAAACAAAAATAGAGCATTAACTATAATTATTTTAATTATATTAGCCTTATTTGCATTTTTAATAGTTAATTCAGTTATGAATGGAGAATTATTAAGGAAAATGAAAATCTCTGATGAAAAGAAAGCTGAAATGAAAAAAGAAGATGAAGAAAAAAATAAAGTGGATAAAGACAAAGAAAAAAACGAAGAGATAGAAGACAAAGAAGAAGAGAAAAAAGAGGAAGTTTTTGTAAAAAAAGAAGAAAATTCTTTTGAATTAGTAGATAAAACTGTTGAAGATGAAAGACCAGCAGATCAACCTCGTACAGAAGAAATTAAAAAAGACACTGAAAAAGATGAGGAAATAGCTATAAGAGAAGCTAAAAAACATTTCTATGATGGGAAAGAACCTGAAAACACACAATATTATTTTGTTGTATTCCATCGTGAATCTCAAAATATTTTAATTGTAGATGTTAAAGATAAAGATACTACTAGAACAAAACATAAATATAGAGTTAATGTATTAAAAAAGGAAGTTGAATTAGTATTTTGAGCTAATTCAATAGATAAAGGATGTAAATATGGCAAGCAAAAAAGAAAAAAGTTTTGAAGATCAATTAGAAGAATTAAATAAGATTGCAGAAGAATTAGAAAAAGGAGAATTATCTTTAGAAGATTCTGTAAAGAGATTTGAAGAAGGTATGAAAATTTCTAAAAAATGTAATGAAGAGCTAGATAAAGCTGAAAGTAAAATAACAGAACTAGTTAATAATAATGGTTCTTTAGAAGAAGTTGAATACAAAAGATTAGATGAGTAAAATAAATAGACAATAGAATTGTAAAAAGAATATTGTAAATATTAGTATGAAATATTGTTTTTTACTATATTTTATTTATACTATTTTACACTATAAATTTAATTACAAAACAAAATGATAAGGGGTTTCTTTTATCATTTTTTATTTGCCTTGGATGCTATTAAATCATATTCATATATTACAAAAAGACATTAAAACAACATATTAATGTTGTAATGGTTAATTATAAGTTACAATTCTATTAATTTCGTTGACTTATAGCCCTTATAATATAAAATAAAATTATCAAATAGGAAATAAATATGCGAATAATTACAGGAAAAGGCAAGGGCACTAAATTATTTACAAAAAAAGGAAATTCTACAAGGCCTACATCTGATAGAGCAAAAGAAGCAATCTTTAGCATAATATCAGATGAAATTATAGAGGCAAAAGTACTAGATCTATTTGCGGGATCTGGAGCCTTAGGCTTAGAAGCCTTGAGTAGGGGTGCAAGTTTTGCTGTCTTTTGCGATAATGATAAAGAATCAATTGAGATAATAAGAAAAAATATTATTAAAACTCAAAATAAAGCAAATGAAAACACAAAACTTTATCATATTGATGCAATAAAATTTTTAGAAAAGAACAATGAAAAATTTGATTTAATATTTCTAGATCCACCATATGGATATGAAATAGAGAATATACTAGAAATTATACTAAAGAACAAAATTTTAAAAGATTCTGGCCTTATAATATATGAGACAGAAGATGATGTTAAAGAGTTTAAAGATTTTATAATAATAGACAAAAGGAAATATGGAAGACCTTATATAATATTTCTGGAGAATAAAAGAGGTAATAATGGAAGTATTTGAATTGCTTGAAGAAATAGAAAATCTTATTGAAGAAGGTAAAAATATACCCTTTTCTTCAAAGCGCATTATTGATGTGGAAATTTTAATTCAAATTTTAGAAGAAATCAAAAAGAAGATGCCAGATGAAATGAAACAAGCTAAATGGATTAAAGAAGAAAGAACAAGAATTTTGCAAGAAGCAAATAAAGAAGCAGAAGATATTGTTAAAGAAGCAGAGAATAGAATAATTGAAATGATAGATGAACATGAAATAACAAAACAAGCATATCTTAGACAAGATCAAATTATTGAAGAAGCTAAAAAACATAGTAGAGAAATTACAGAAGGAACTAAAGTTTATACAGATGAAATTTTAGAAGAAGCTGAACAAAGAATGAATGATTTAAATAATCAATTAGTAGAAAGTCAAGATATGATTAATTCTGCTTTAAATACTTTAAGAGAAAACAGAAAAGAGTTTAGATAGGAAAGATATTCTTTCCTTTTTAATAATGGAGGAAAAACTTGGCTAGAAGAAAAAGCAGAAAAAATAAAAATAAGAGAAATATAGATATAATATTTGTAATATTGTTAATAACATCAGTTGTAACGGCGATTACTATATATTTACAAACAGGATATATTGGTGAAGTAATATCTCCTGTAATTGGTGGATTCTTTGGTATTATTAAAAACACAATACCTGTAGGAATCTTTTTATTAGCTTTAGCTACAGCCAGAGAAGAAAAGAAGTCATATACAACAAGGATTATCCAATTTTTAATTATAATAGCAATATTATGTTCTCTTTTAACAATTTTAGAAATATCAAAGGAAAATTTTAAAATAGAATATAGTCTTGTTCAATTAATACAAAACTCATATGAATCTGGAAAACTTAATCTAGGTGGAGGAGTTGTAGGTGCAATTATAGCAATACCTTTTGTTAAATTATTTGGTTTAACAGGTGCTGCTATTATTTTATCTGTAATAGTATTTATACTAACATTTACTACATTCTCAGGAAGTCCAACACTATACTTACAAGAAAAGATTGAAGAAAGAAAAGAATTAAAAGAAGAAAGATATAAATTAAGAGAGAAAGAAAGAGAAAAAAGATTAAAAGAAAAGGAAAAAGAATTAGAGCGAAAGGAAAGGCAAAAACAGAAAGAGATTCTAGAAGGTCAGCTTAGGATTAGTTTAGAAGAAGAAAGAAGAGATTCAAGAAATTCTAAAGACAAATCATTTTTCAGTAAATTATTTAATAAAAGAGAAGATGTGGTAGTAGACAATGATTCACACCATATTGAAGTTTTAGAAGAGATAGACTTACCAAAAGATAATGAAGTTATAGAAGATACTAAAGATCCTAAAGTTGAAATAGACATTTCTGAAGGAGCATTAGAAGAATTTGCAGTTTCTGAAGAGGATAAAAACTATTTGCCACCACCTGCTGCTATTTTAAAATATGGAAAGCCAGTATCTAAGGCTGATGCTACAAAAATGATTACTGGAACAGCTTCAAATATTCAAAAGACATTATATAGTTTTGGTGTTACAGCCAAGGTTGATGATGTTTCTGTTGGTCCTGCTGTAACTAGATATGAATTAGTTCCAGCTGAAGGTGTTAGAGTTAATAAGATTGCTAATTTATCTGATGATATTGCATTAAATCTAGCTGCAGAATCATTAAGGATTGAAGCACCTATACCTGGTAAAAGAGCAGTTGGAATTGAAGTTCCTAATGAAAAAAGAGAAATGGTTTCTTTTAGAGATGTTTTAGAATCAAAAGAATTTGCTGCAGAGAAATCTAAAGTATCTTTTGTTTTAGGAAAATCAACATCAGGTGAATATGTTGTTGCAGACATTGCTAAAATGCCACATGTTTTAATAGCAGGTTCTACTGGTTCTGGTAAATCAGTTTGTATTAATTCTTTAATTACTAGTATAATTTATAATGCTAAACCAAGTGAAACTAAACTTATACTAATAGATCCTAAGGTTGTTGAACTTTCTATATATAATGAATTACCACATTTAGCTACACCAGAAGTTGTAACAGATCCTAAAATGGCTCTAGGAACATTACAAAGAGTTGTTCATGAAATGACTAGAAGATTTAAAGTTTTTGCTGAAGCTAATGCTAAAAATATTGAAACTTTTAATTCGAAAAATAAAGAACAAATTCCTTATCTTGTTGTAATCATAGATGAATTAGCAGATCTTATGATGACAGCAGCAAAAGAAGTTGAAGCTGCAATTTGTAGAATTGCTCAAATGGGTAGAGCTGCAGGAATTCATTTAGTTGTTGCAACACAAA
>CAZMFV010000060.1:0-4581 GCA_964565695.1 uncultured Lachnospiraceae bacterium | reverse complement strand
GATGCAGATAGAATAATAGCATTAATAGAAGCTGAAGGAATTAAAAATCCAGAATTATTAATCAATAGATTAAGACCAGAAATGGTAAGAAAAGGTGAGATGATGGAAGTTGAAGATATTGTAGACCTTCTATCTATTGATCTTATTGGTGTTGTTCCAGATGATGAATATATTATCATGCACACTAATAAGGGCGAACCAGTTATTTCAAATAAAAAAGCACCTGCTGGTAGAGCATATATTGAAGTTTCAAGAAGAATACTAGGTGAAAACATAGAAATAACTTTACCAGGAGCAAAAAGAGGTTTCTTTGCTAATTTAAGGAGAAGATTTAGAAATAAGTAATTAAGTAAAATATTAGGAGTAAGAGATTCAATGGTTGATAAAATAAAAGACTTTTTTTATAAAATTTTTAAAAAGGAAAAAAGAGTAACAGAAGAAGAAGCAAAAAATTCAAGAGCTGCAGCAAAAGATAGATTGCATATCGTTTTAATGCAGGATAGAGCTAATATTTCCATTGACTTCCTTGATCTAATGAGAGAAGAGATTTTAGAAGTAGCTAAAAAATATATAGTTGTAAGTGAAAAAGAAATTGATGTTAGATTAACACATAGTGTGCAAGAGGATGGTACACCTAATACTCCAACTCTGCATGTTAATATTCCTATTTTAAATATTCGTAATGAAATGAAAGCTAAAACGGAAGAAGAAAAAAGAGAATTAGAAAAAGAAGAAATTGTTGAAGGAGTAAAAGAAGATAAAAAAGAAGAAAAAGAAAAGAAAAATGATGAAAAAATTAATATCATCATAGATAAAAAAGAAAACAAAAATAATAAAAACAATAAAAATAATAAAGAAGACAAAAAAGAAGACAAAAAGCAAACTGAAAAAAAGAAAGCAAAGACTAAAGAAACTAAAACAAAAGAAAAGAAGAATTAATTTATGCGAAAATCATTTTTTAAAAATGCAGAATGGATAGTTTTAATCAGTAGCCTATTGCTTCTGACAATAGGATTGGTTGGTCTATATTCAGCTACAAAGAATAGTGGTTTAGAAGCTTTCACAAAACAAATTCAGTGGTTTTTTATAAGTATACCTTTTTTGCTTTTTTTTACTTTTATAGACTACAAACAAATATCAAAATTTTCACCTATATTATATCTTATAATTATAGTATTACTTATAGGTGTTCTATTCACTCCAGCAATCAATGGAGCTAATAGCTGGTATACTATTGGAAGCACATCTTTCCAACCATCTGAATTAGGTAAAATTGTTGTTATAATTTTTATTTCATATATAATTTCACTTTTCCAATTAAAAGGAAAAAGAGAAATTAATAAAATACATAAGCTATTTGCAGTTATTTTATTATTTGCAATTCCAGTAGCTTTAACAATTATACAACCAGATTTAGGAACATCATTAGTATTTATATCAATGTTTGTTTTTATTCTATTTACTGCAGGTATTGGAAAGAGATATATGATACCAGCAATTATATTAATAGTAGTTGCAGCAATTGTTTCATATAAGATAATACTACCTAAGTATTTACCATATGCATTAAGAAGAATAGAAGTGTTCTTAAATCCTGGGATTGACCCTAGAGGTGATGGATATAATGTAATACAATCTAAATTAGCAGTTGGTTCTGGGTATATATTTGGAATGGGACTTGGTAAAGGGAATCAAACACAATTAGGTTATCTATATCCTAAAACAACAGACTTCATATTTTCTTTAATATCTGAAGAATTAGGATTTGTAGCATCACTATCTATAGTGATTGTATATGTAGTATTAATAAGTAAGGCTATTAATATTTCAAAAACAGCAAAGGATAATCTAGGTGCATATATTGCAATTGGGATAGCGGGAATGTTTTTCTATCATATGGTTCAAAATATTGCTATGACAATTGGATTATTACCTATCACTGGAATACCATTGCCATTTGTAAGTTATGGTGGATCATCATTAGTTACAAACTTTATTGCAATAGGACTATTATTAAATATTAGTGGAAGAAGACAAAAGGCAATCTTTACAGATGATGTCTATTAAAAGATATTAGAATATTAAGAAGTATAAAATGAATAAATATATAAAAAAGATAAAAATTGGATATGTAGAACTTAAAAATAATATATTGGTAGCACCAATGGCTGGTATTACTAATAAAGTTTTTAGAGAGATTACAAATAAATATGGTAACCCTGGTGCTATAGGAATTGAAATGGTATCAAGTAAAGGGGTCTTATATAGAGATGAAAAAACTCTATCTATGATAGAAAAATATAAAGGTGAAAGTCCTAGAATTGTTCAAATATTTGGTTCAGATGTAGAATCAATGGTATATGCAGCTAAATTTTTAGAACCACATGCAGACATATTAGATATAAATGCAGGATGCCCAATGTCTAAAATAATAAAACCAGGTGCTGGAGCAGGATTACTTGCTGATTTAGACAATTTAGAAAAGATACTTAAAGCAGTTGTAGAATCTGTTAAAATACCTGTAACACTAAAAACTAGAATAGGTTTTAATAAGGAAATTATTATAGACAAAGTTCTAGAAATTTGTGAAAGAACTGGAATATCAGCTCTAACAATACATGGAAGATTTTTAGAACAAATATATGCTGGTAATGTAGACTTTGAAACTATTAAAAGAATAAAAGAAAAATCAAGCATTCCAATAATAGCAAATGGTGGTATTTTCACACTAGATGATGCTATTGAAATGTTTGAAAAAACTGGTGCTGATGGAATTATGTTAGCAAGAGGGATTGTAGGAAACCCTTTTCTTGTTAAAGACATTATTTCAGGTAAAAAAAATGAAATTAGCAATAATATGAAAATGGATTTATTAAAAGAGCATTTTAAATTATTAAAAGACTATAGAGGTGAAGAAAGAGCATCTAGAGAAATTAGAAAATTCATAGCATATTATACTAAAGGATTTGATTCAGCGACATATATAAGAGCAAATATGGCTAGTGTTGTAGATGAAGAATCATTTTTAGAACTTATAAGTCAAATAAAGATATAAGTATTGATGGTAAAAAGATATCTTGGGTCTTTAAAATATTATCAATATTAATATAAATAAAATAAAAAAATAAAAGAAAAGGAGTAGATAATGAAAATATCAGAACTAAAAAATAATTTTGAAGATTATTTAAACAAAGAAATTGTGACACAAGGGTGGATTAGAAATCAAAGAGCTAGTAAAAACGTAGCTTTTATTGAGCTAAATGATGGTTCAACTTTTAATGACATCCAAATTGTTTTGGAGCCTCTTTTAAATAATTATGAAGAGATAACAAAACTTGGTCTATATTCATCAATTAGAGTTAAAGGAGTAGTTGTCTTAAATAATAAGCAAGGTTTTGAAATTCAAGCTAAAGACATCGAAGTGATAGGTGAATCTGATAAAGATTATCCACTTCAAAAGAAACAACATAGTTTTGAATTCTTAAGAACTATAGCTCATTTAAGACCAAGAACAAATACTTTTAGAGCTGTATTTAAAATTAGATCAATAGCATCAATGGCAATACATGAATATTTCCAACAGAAAGACTTTGTATATGTACAAACACCACTTATAACAGGATCAGATGCTGAAGGAGCTGGTGAAATGTTTACTGTAACATCTTTAGACCTAGATGAACTACCTAAAGATGAAAAAGGAAAAGTAGATATGACTAAAGACTTTTTTGGAAAACCTGTACATTTAACTGTTTCAGGACAACTAAATGGTGAGGCTTTTGCACATGCATTTGGAGACATATATACATTTGGACCTACATTTAGAGCAGAAAATTCTAATACAGTGAAACATGCTGCAGAATTCTGGGTGATTGAACCTGAAATGGCTTTTGCAGATATTAATGACTTAATGGACATAGCTGAAGGTATGACTAAATATGTTGTAGCTAAAGTTTTAGAACTTGCCAAAGCAGAAATTGAATTTTGTGAAAAATACATAGAAGAAGGATTAATTGATAAATTAATCAATGTTAGAGATTCAGATTTTGCTAAAGTTACATATACTGAAGCAATAAAATTACTAAATGAAAGTAAAGAAAAATTTGAAATTAAACCTGATTGGGGAATAGATTTAGGAACAGAACATGAAAGATATTTATCAGAAAAAATATTTGGAAAACCTGTTTTTGTTATAGATTATCCAAAAGATATCAAAGCATTCTATATGAAAAGAAATGCTGATGGCAAAACAGTTGCAGCAATGGATTTATTAGTTCCAGGAATTGGTGAACTTATTGGTGGTAGTCAAAGAGAAGAAGATTTTGATACTTTAATGGATATTATTGAATCAAATGAAATGGAATTTGATGAATATGATTGGTATATGGACTTAAGAAAATATGGTACAGTAGTTCATTCAGGTTTTGGACTAGGTTTTGAAAGATTAATAATGTATTTAACTGGTATGGAAAACATTAGAGATGTAATACCATTCCCTAGAACACCAAAGAATTGTGATTTTTAAAATAAAAAAAGACTAGAATTCTAGTCTTTTGGTGACGAAGGTGTGATTCGAACACACGA
>CAZMFV010000059.1:0-4637 GCA_964565695.1 uncultured Lachnospiraceae bacterium | reverse complement strand
AATTTTTCTAATAACTGCTTCTAGGTCATCTATATCTTTACTTTCAACAACTTTTTTCTTTAACATAGATATTTTATTTTCAAACTCTAAAGCAAAGTCCTCAATAGCTTCAACAACTTCTTTCTGTTGTAATTTCTTTCTTTGTAGTTTTAGTTGTTCAGAAGAGTCTTTTAATTTAATACCTTGATTTAATAAATATGTATCACCAAAAGAAGGTATTATTGTATCTATTCCGAATTTTTCTGTTATCAATTCTTTTAAAGTTTTTAAAGGCCTTTCTTCACCATGTACTAAAAATATATGTTTTGGCTTTGTTGTAAATTCATCAACAAATTCTAATAGGAATTCTTGATCTGCATGTCCAGAATATGCATCAATATATTGTATTTCAGCATTTACCGCTATCTCTTCACCAAATACTTTAACTTTTTTGGCACCATTTACAATACTATGACCTAATGTTCCAGGTGCTTGGTAACCAACAAATAGAATTGTATTCTTAGGATCCCAAAGACCATGTTTTAAATGATGTTTAATTCTTCCTACTTCACACATTCCTGAAGCAGATATTATTATAACTGGCTCTTTACTTGTATTTAACGCTTTAGATTCATCAGCTGTTCTACTAAAGTTTAATCCTCTAAATTCTAAAGGATGATCTCCAGATGTAAGGTATTCTTGCACTTCTTTCCCAAACAAATCCATATTATTTTCATATATTTCTGTAGCTGATATTGCTAAAGGACTATCAACAAATACTTTAGTATTCATAAGTTCTTCGTATTTTTCATTAAATTCAGATCTTTTATCTTCATCTAAATTGTCTTTTATTTTATTAATTTCATAAAGAATTTCTTGTGTTCTTCCAACTGCAAAAGAAGGAATAATTACCTTACCACCTCTTTTTAAAGTTTTAGAAACTACATCTAAAAATCTTTCTGCTTTAACATCATTTTTATCATGAATCCTATCACCATATGTAGATTCCATAACTAAATAATCTGCATCATCAACAAAATGTAATTTGTCTAATAATGTTATTTGATTATTACCCATATCACCAGTAAAAACTATCTTTTCTTCTCTACCATTTTCTGTAATCCAAAGTTCAATTATAGCAGATCCTAACATATGACCAGCATCAGTAAATCTTAATTTTATATTTGAATCAATACTATAAATAATATTGTATTGAGTTTTAGTAAAAAGTTCTAAAGACTTTACTGCATCTTCAGCAGTATATAATGGTTCAACAAGTGGTCTACCTGTTCTTTTTCTTTTCTTATTAGTCCACATCGCTTCTTGTTCATGTATATATCCACTATCTGCTAGCATAATGCTGCAAAGCTCTACAGTCGCTTTAGTAGCATAAACAGGCCCCCTATACCCATCATTGTATAGTTTGGGTATTCTTCCCGAATGATCGATATGTGCATGTGTTAATATCATAAAATCTATATCTTCAGGATCAAATAGAAAATCATCATAATTTTGTTCTTCATCTGTTTCTCTACCTTGTATTAATCCACAGTCTATCAAGAATTTTTTCCCATTAGCTTCAACTAAAAAATTTGACCCTGTTACAGTTTCTGTTGCACCTAAAAAAGTTACTTTCATTTATTCTTTTCCTTTGTTAATCATTTTCTTTTTATTTGTTTTCTCTTAAATATTGTATTTCATCTATTGCTTTTTGAACATAGTATTCATCTTTTTCATGTGGTATTTCATATTTCTTAATAAAGTCTATTATTTCATTAGTAGAATCAAATACTTTTTCACCTTCATAATTATTTGTTTCTACTTCAATATATACTCTTCCATTTATTTCACTTAATACTGCTTCTACTCTACCTTTAGCATATCCAAAAGCATTTTGTTTTAATGTGAATAATTCAACATAGCCTAAATTCCTTAATAATTTATTTGCTTCATCTACATCTTTAATTCTACAAATATATTTTTCTTCTTTTATAATTCTGTTTTCATCATCATAGTCTTTATCTTTTTTAATAATTTCTTTGTGTGAAATATTGTCTTGTATTATATTTCTGATTCTAACAGAAAGATTAAGTAGTCTTCTTTCATCATATTTTTTAATATCACTAAATTCCTCTGGAATCATATAGATATCATTAAGTTCAAATTCTGATTTCTTTTCAAAACCATTATTTTCTAAAAACTCTTTTGCTTCATTTAAGGGAAGAGTCACCCTTATTGTTACTTCCTGTTCATTTTTTTCCATAGAGCCTCACTTTCTACATCTAATGATGTATTTAAATTTTATATTGAGTCTTAAGTTTTATGTACAGTATAAATATATTATATCATATTATGAATATTTGTTTTTTATTATTTTACCTTTATCTAAACAATTTTAGTTTTCTTCTTAGCTTTACAGCCAAGTCTGGTGTTTTTTTAATATTTATAATTTCTTCTTTTTCTATTGTATTTTTATCATATATTCTTAAACCTATAGTCATAGGCTTATAGTCTAATTCTACTAATAATTCTTCTAAATCTAAAAGTCTTGTATCTAAAATTCTAGATATAATATTGTAGTTAATATCTATGTCAAAACTAAACATTTGTAGACTACCTAATTTGCAAAGTTTTGTCACTAATAATTTCTCTGTTTTCTCAATTAGTTTTTGTAATTCCTTTATATCCTTTATGCTTTTTTCTTCAGATACTTTTATAAATTTAAAATATCTTAGAATTTTTAAATATTCCATTAATCTTACAGAAACTTCTTCTTTTTCTATTTTAGAATACAATGCATTTAATATTACAGTTTCTAATTCTATAATACTTTCTTTTGTAGTCTTGTTTTCATCAAAAGTTTTAATTTGTCTTTTTAACTCAGATTTATATTCTATAAAATGATTAGGTTTTTGTAGCATTGTAAAGAAATCAAATTTATCAATAGTCTTTATTCTTTCTGATTCTAGAATATTTTTAAATATTACAATTGATGTTATTTGCTTATTTTTATCTAATTTAGCATTTTGTTCATTAAATCCATCAACTAATGCTTCATCATTATTTAACATTAAATCAATACTTGATAGATTTTTATTTAGCACATTTTTTTGTCTTTGGATATATGAAAGAAACTTTTCTGAATCTTCCATAGTTTTTAATATTCTCTTGTTCTTTTCAACCTGTGCCTTTATCTTTCCTCTAGGGTTTTCTGAAGGATATGTGTATATAGCTCCATAAAAAGCATCTAAAATTTCATTAGTATGTTCTTCTCCAAATTGTTTTAAAAGACTTAATTTCATTTCTTGTACATAGTCTGGTAAATTAGATCTTTGATGTTCCCATTGAAACATAAAGTCTGCACCTAATAATATTATTAGATTTTGATAAATAAGATTATTAATGTATAAGAAATTTTCTGAATAACGAGTATGCCAAGAAAAACCCTTAAAATCTCGCATTATCTCTGTTGTATTTATACTAGCACCTTTTGCAAGCATATTTTGAAGTATATCCTTAAATAAATATTCTTCTTTGACATAAAAATACTTTGGTTGAATTTCTGCAATAGAATTATATAGTTCTATTGGTGATAATTGTGTTAATATAGTTTTATTTTTTTCATCAATTATTCTTTTTTGTTTTTCTTTTTTTTCTTTGATTATAGGTTTAACTCCTGTCTTACCTAAATCTTCTTTATTAATAGTAAATAGATTTTCTTTTATTACATCAATTTTATTTATATCATCTTGAATAGTTTCTAGATAATTTCCTAGAATAGCATCTCTTTCTAATACATTTACTTTAATACTTTTATAATCTGAATAGACATCATTAATATGATTTAAAATTAATAAAAGAAGGTTATTAATTTCTGTGTCAAAGTTTTTCTCTTTAAGTATTTCTTCTAGTATCTTACTATATTTTTTTGATGGGTCTAAGAAAAATCTCAACTATACCTCCTTTTTAAATAAATCTATTCAATTAAATTTTTAGTCTCTCTCTCTTTATTTTACTTTATTAGAACTGCATTGTCTAATAAGTAGAAACTCCTTTCAATTAATTATTCTTCTATTTCTTCTATGTCTTCAGATTCCTGCATTTCTTCCCACTCTTCTCTAGTGATTAATAAATTCCTTGGCTTTCTTCCTTCAGGAGCAGATATTGCTCCCATATCCTCAAGATGATCCATAATTCTTCCAGCTCTCGAATCACCCATAGAAAATCTTCTTCTAATTAATGATAGTGAAGCATTACCTCTTTGGAAAAACATTTCCATTATATCATCCAATAATTCATCACTTTCAATATTTGTTCTTTTTTCAACAGTAGAACTTCTAGTATCTCCTACTTCTTCTTTATGCATATCTTCTTTTATATTATCCCAGAAACTTTGAGCTGATTCTGGTACTTTTTTTCTTCTTATATTTCTTATAATACTATTAGTTTCTTTTTCTGAAATAAATGCACCTTGAATTCTAATAGGTCTAGTTGCACCTAATGGATAATAAAGCATATCACCTTTGCCTAATAGTTTTTCTGCACCACCCTGGTCTAGTATAGTTCTAGAATCAACTTGTGATGTTACAGCAAATGCAATTCTAGTAGGCATATTAGCTTTAATAAGACCTGTAATAACATCAACAGATGGTCTTTGT
>CAZMFV010000058.1:2405-4876 GCA_964565695.1 uncultured Lachnospiraceae bacterium | reverse complement strand
ATTCTTCATCAGACATTTTATCAACATCTGAACCTATATATACTTCATCAAATTCTATTCCAACTTGTCTACAAACACTTTTTGTAACTTCCTCATTATCACCAGTTAAAACTTTAACTTGTACACCATAATCATTTAAAGTTTGTATAGCTTCTGCTGCACTTTCTTTTGGTGGGTCTAAAAAGGCTAAATAGCCAATTAGAACCATGTCACTTTCATCTGCAACCGAAAACTCTCCAACTGGTGATGGGTTATTTTTTTGTGAAACAGCTAAAACTCTCATTCCGCTATCATTTAACTCATTTACCTTTTTCATCACCATTTCTTTTTTATCATCAGTAAGTGGTACTACACCACCCTTGTACTCTACATGTGAAGAAATAGTTAACATTTCTTCTACAGCACCCTTTGTAATCATCTGTACTTTGTCATTCTCATCTTTAACAACAACAGATAATCTTCTTCTTGAAAAATCAAAAGGTACTTCATCTATCTTTGTATAATTATTAATAGAGTATCCTATTCTTTCATCAGTATGTTGTAATTCTAATGCTCTATCTATAATAGCCTTATCCATTAGATTCTTTAATCCAGTTTGATAATAGCTGTTTAAAAAACCATGTCTTAATACTCTAGTATCTTCTTCACCTTCTACATTAAGATGTAATTGTAATTTTATTTTATCTTCAGTAAGTGTACCTGTCTTATCAGTACATAGTATATCTATAGAACCTAAATCTTGAATAGAATTTAAATTCTTTATAATAACCTTCTTTTTAGACATTGCTACAGAACCTTTAGCAAGTCCTGTTGTAACAATCATAGGAAGCATCTCTGGTGTTAGTCCTACTGCAATTGATATAGCAAATAATAATGCACTAATCCAACTACTCTTAGTAAGCCCATTTAATATAAATACAATTGGTACCATTACTAACATAAATTTAATCAATACCCATGATATGTCATTAACACCTTTTTCAAAACTTGTAACTGTAGGTGTTCTTTTTAACTTATGTGCAATCTCACCAAAATATGTTTCTGATCCAACTGCAACTACAATCCCCTTACCATATCCACTTATAACATTTGTTCCCATAAATGCTAAATTATTCTTTTCTAATGGTGGATTATCACTATTTGATTTTAATGAAAGTTTTTCTATTGTCTCACTCTCACCTGTTAATGCTGATTGACTAATAAATAAGTCTTTAGCTTCTAATATTCTAATATCTCCTGGTATCATGTCACCTGCTGAAAGATGCACTATGTCTCCAACTACAACTTCATCAATAGGTATTTCTTTAGCACCTTCATTTTCTCTTTCAATATTAGTAGTTGTTTCAATCATCTCTAATAGTCTTTCAGCAGCATTACCACTTCTAGTTTCTTGAACAAATCTTAAAATACCAGATATAAGAACCATTATTGTTATAATAGTAACAGTAGCATATGACTTGTCATCATCTGGCACTAAAATAATGTCAGTAAATATAGATACAATTGCAAGAACAATTAATATAAGTGTAAATGGATTTATAAAGGCTTCTCTTAATCTTTTAAATATAGAATTATCCTTATCATATATAATGGTATTATCACCATATTCTTCCCTTGAGTCTCTAACTTCCTTTTTGTTTAATCCCTTTTCTCTACTATTTAGAATTTTAAAAACATCATTAAAGTCAGATTTAGAAACTTCATTTAATCTTTCATCAATTATACTTCTTTTAACTAATTCTTTTTCTTTAACTCTTTTCTTTCTCATTAGTACTCCCATATATTTGTTAACTAAATAAAAACATAAATATTAGTCAGTATCTTCCACTGTCTTAATCTTTACATCTTCTGCTATTTTAGTTGTTTTATTATCATTTTTATAATCTTTATAATTATTATTTATTTTATTTCTTTTGATTTTTGTTTTCTTTTTCTCTTTCTTATTTGCAATACCTAAAATAATTTTAAATATATTCAAAAAACTCCATCTAATTAGCAAAAATATTAATTGAATAGAAAACAAAATTAGTAAAAATATGCCTAAATAAATCATATTTTCTCCATTCTTATTTAACTTTATCATATGGAATTTGCTTTAACAATAAAATAAACGGCCTTAAGCCGTTTATTCTTTGTATTATGTTGATATTAAATATAATATTAATTTATTATTAATTAATTAATTATTACTTCTTTAAAAGTATTTTAGATAGGTCTTCATGCTTCCTATAAACTAATACACCAAGTGCTAATATAAATAATATAGGAACTAAAATTATTTTAATTTTACCACTAGGATTTCCAAGTGATTTTATATCCTTTACTTTGTTTTCAAATTTATTATCATCTGATTCTTCAAGAATTAAATTTGAATTTTTTTCTTCCACTTCAATGTCATCAGTTACAGGAAGGTCTTCCAATTCTAATGGTAAAACTTCAGCTTCTGGCGTTAAAACTTCAACATCATCAAC
>CAZMFV010000058.1:0-2305 GCA_964565695.1 uncultured Lachnospiraceae bacterium | reverse complement strand
ATTGTTTTAAACATAGAAAACGACCTTGTGGTCGTCTTTCTATATTTTATATGTTTTTTAGTCTTCTATATTAACATCAATATCTTCTTGATATTTTTCTTTTAATGCTAGAATTTTTTCAATTCTTTCTTTATCATCAAGAGTATTAGTTTTAATCTTATTATATTTAGCTAATCCTGCACCTGCTGGAATTAGTTTTCCAATAATAACATTTTCTTTTAGACCAATAAGGTCATCAACCTTACCTCTAATTGCAGCATCTGTTAAAACTCTTGTAGTTTCTTGGAATGATGCAGCTGATAAGAAACTTTCAGTTGAAAGAGATGCTTTTGTGATTCCAAGCAATGTTCTATTTCCAACCATTTCTTTTTTACCTTCAGCTTTTAATTGCTCATTTTCTTCATAGAAACGAGGTAAATCAATAAGACTTGATATCATTCTACCAGAATCACCTGGATCTGTTATCTTAACTTTTTTAAGCATTTGTCTTATAATTATCTCAATATGTTTGTCATTAATGTCAATTCCTTGGTTTCTATAAGTTTTTTGAACTTCTTCCATTATATATTCAAATACTGCTGATGGTCCAACTGCTGTTAATAACTCATTTGGATTAATAGAACCTTCTGTTAGAGCTTGACCAGCCTTAACTTCAACTCCATCAACAACCCAATCATATAATTTTTGATTTGCAATATATGTTTTAGTTTGTTCTTTTCCTAGAACTAAGATTTCTAATGATTTCTTTTTATCTTCAGGTTGATTAATCTTAACTGTTCCATCAATTTCTGATATAACAGCAACACCCTTAGGATTTCTAGCTTCAAATAACTCTTCAATTCTTGGTAGACCTCGAGTAATGTCATCAGCTGATGCAACACCACCACTGTGGAATGTACGCATTGTCATTTGTGTTCCAGGTTCTCCAATTGCTTGTGCAGCTATAATTCCTACAGCATCACCAATAGAAACTAATTCTTTTGCAGCTAGAGACTTACCATAACATTTTTTACAAACACCATGCATTGTCTTACATCCAACAGATGATCTAACTTCAACTTCTGTTATTCCTGCATCAACAATTTGTTTAGCTAAACTTTCAGTTATAATTTCATCTTTTTTAACTATAACTTTATTAGTTTTAGGATCTTTAATAGCTTTAAGTGGATATCTACCCATCATTCTTTCATCAAGTTTTTCAACAGTTCTTCCATCAGCTACTATATCTTGTAATTTTAATCCTATATCTGTTTCACAATCTTCTTCTCTAATGATTATATCTTGAGCAACATCAACTAATCTTCTAGTTAAGTATCCAGCATTTGCTGTTCTTAACGCAGTGTCTGATGAACCTTTTCTAGCACCATGTGATGAAATAAAGTATTCTAAAGCATCAAGTCCTTCTCTAAATGATGATTTAATAGGTATTTCAACAACCTTACCAGTAGTGTCAGCCATAAGACCTCTCATACCAGCAATTTGTCTTAATTGGTTTATATTACCTCTAGCTCCTGTTCTAGCCATTAGGTAGAAAGGATTCATGTCATCAAATTGAGATTCCATTGCTTCTGTAACATCATTAGTTGCTTTTTGCCAAACTTGTACAGTTGCATTATATCTGTCTTCTTCAGATAAAAGACCTTGTTTAAAGTTTTCATATATATCTTCAATCTTTTTATCCGCTTCTTTTAATATGTCTTTCTTTTCTTTAGGAATAGTAGCATCAGTTATAGATACTGTAAGACCTGACTTAGTTGAGTAATGGAATGCAAGTTTCATTACATCATCTAATATTTCTGCTGTTTTAGTAATACCATGTGTATCAATAGATTTAGAAACAATTTGTCTATATAGTTTTTTAGATAATTCATCATTAATTTCTAAATCAAATTCTTGTTCTGGATCATTTCTGTCTACAAAACCTAAATCTTGTGGTATTGCTTGATTAAATATTATTCTACCAACAGTAGTTTCAATAACCTTACTTCTTGTATAACCTTTGTCATCAGTTTTAGACATTCTAACATGTATTGGTGCATGCAATCCAATAGCTTCATTTGCAAATGCCATTTCAGCTTCTTCTGGATCTTTAAACCAAGAACCAGCACCTTTAGCATCCTTATCAAGCATTGTTAAATAGTATGAACCTGTAATCATGTCATGTGATGGAACTGTAATTGGTTGCCCATCTTGTGGTTTTAATAAATTA
Organism: uncultured Lachnospiraceae bacterium; assembly: GCA_964565695.1. Lineage (GTDB taxonomy): Bacteria > Bacillota > Clostridia > TANB77 > CAG-508 > CAZCCM01. The sequence goes on along the minus strand of CAZMFV010000058.1, from coordinate 96 downwards.
TTTGTAGATAACATTAAGTATCTAGCTTCAGCTTGTGCTTCTGGTGATAGCGGAACATGTACCGGCATTTGGTCACCGTCAAAGTCAGCATTAAAT
>CAZMFV010000057.1:296-4950 GCA_964565695.1 uncultured Lachnospiraceae bacterium | reverse complement strand
AACTTTATTTGAATATGATGATGAAATATTAATTGTAGATTGTGGAATTGGATTCCCAGAAGAAGATATGTTAGGTATAGATATTGTTATACCTGACTTTACATATTTAGAAAAAAATCATAATAAAATAAAAGGATTAGTTATAACACATGGACATGAAGATCATATTGGAGCTGTTCCATATCTTTTAAAGAAAATAAACATACCTGTTTATGCACCAAGATATGCTGCAGGATTAATTGAAAACAAATTACAAGAACATAGAATAAAAAATGCAAAACTTACAGAAATTCATGCAGGAGAAAAAATTAAGATTGGAAAACATTTCAATATTGACTTAATACATAGTTCTCATAGTATTAGAGATTCTTTAATGCTTGCTATCAGAACACCTGTAGGAATAGTTGTTCATACAGGAGATTTCAAAGTTGAATTTTCACCAGTACATGGTAAGGCTATGGACATTGGTAAAATGGCTGAAATTGGAAATGAAGGAGTTTTAGCACTTCTTTCAGATAGTACTAATTCTGAAGTTCCAGGATTTACTGTTTCTGAAAAATTAGTTGGTAAAGTTTTTGCAGATATATTTGAAGGTGAAGAGAGAAGAATAGTTATTGCTACTTTTTCATCACATGTTGATAGAGTACAGCAAATAATAAATGCAGCTGTAGAAAATAATAGAAAAGTATCTATAAGTGGTAGATCAATGGATAATATGGTTAAAACTGCTAAAAAACTTGGATACTTAGATGTTCCTGATGAAACATTTGTTAGCCTTGATAGTATTGACAAATATGCAGATGAAGAAGTTGTAATCATTACAACAGGTTCTCAAGGTGAAACAATGTCAGCATTATCTAGAATGGCAACAGGACAACATAAAAAAGTAAAAATAGGTGAGAATGACTTAGTTGTTATATCAGCAACACCAATACCTGGTAATGAATTAAATGTTTCAAATATTATTAATTTATTAATGAAATCAGGTGCAGAAGTGATTTATTCATCAGATGAAAATCTTCATGTATCTGGACATGCTTGTCAGGAAGAACAAAAATTAATACTTTCACTTTTCAGACCAAAATTCTTTTTACCAGTACATGGTGAGTATAGACAATTAATGGCACATGCTCATACAGCGAAACTTCTAGGAATGTCAGAAGAAAACATTGCTTTAATGGAAAATGGGCTAACAATGGAATTAACAGAAGATTCTATGAAAAAGGGTCAAAGTGTACCACATGGTAAAATATTTGTTGATGGATTTGGAGTTGGAGATGTTGGAAATGTAGTATTAAGAGATAGACAACATTTATCACAAGATGGACTTATAACTATTGTTATAACAATTGACTCTAAAACAGGTGAATTAATAGCAGGACCAGATATTGTATCAAGAGGATTTGTATATATTAAAGAATCTGAAGAATTGTTAGAAAGATTAAAAGAAAGAATACTTAAAACTATTGAAGAAACAGATTCAAAAGATTGGACAGTTTTAAAAGGTTCAGTAAGAGCTGCAGTTTTAAGATTTGTATATAGAAGAACAGGTAGAAACCCAATGGTTTTACCAATAATTGTAGAAGTATAATAGAGGAGTATAAAATGGAATTAGAAAAATTAGCAAATTTAATATTTCCTGAAGCTAAAACTTTAGAATATTATCAAGAGAAATATCCTGAAAGAAAATTGAAAGAAGGTGCAATTGTAACTAGATTTGCACCATCACCAACTGGATTTACTCATATTGGTGGTATTTATCAATGTGTTATGATTGATCTTATTACTAAAAGAACAGATGGTGTAACTTTCTTGAGGATAGAAGATACTGATCAAGAAAGAGAAGTTAAAGATGGTATTACTCAAATTTTAAGTGATATAAAAAGATTTAATATTGAACTTGATGAAGGTAATATTAATGAAGTTGATTATAAAGGTGATTATGGACCATATAAACAAAGTGAAAGAAAACCAATGTATCATGCATTTGCTAAACATTTAATTCAAGAAGGTAAAGCATATCCTTGTTTCTTAACAAAGGATGAATTAGACGAAACTAGAGAAAAACAAGTAAAATCTAAAATTAGACCTGGTGTTTATGGTGTTTATGCAAAATATAGAGATATGCCAGCAAAGATGGCTATTGAAAAAATAGAAGCGGGTGAAGATTATGTAATTAGATTTAAATCACCTGGAAAAGAGAATAATAAAATTAAGATTAAAGATGTTGTTAAAGGTAATTTAGAAATGACTGAAAACACTCAAGATGTTGTTATAATAAAATCAGATGGATTACCTACATATCATTTTGCTCATTTAGTTGATGACTATTTAATGAGAACAACACATGTTATAAGATCAGATGAATGGCTAGCATCTTTACCACTACATGTACAATTATTTATTGCATTTGGATTTAAATTGCCTAAATATGTACATTATTCACCAATTGAAAAATTAGATGGAAGTACTAGAAGAAAAATAAGTAAAAGAAAAGATCCTGAAGCTTCAGCAATGTACTATGTTGAAGAAGGTTATCCTGTTGAAGGAATATATGATTACTTATTAAATATTGGTAATAGTGGTTATGAAATTTGGAGAAGAAATAATCCAAAGGCATCACATTTTGAGTTTAATTTTGAATTATCAAAAATGAGTAAATCAGGAGCACTTTTTGATTTAGAAAAACTATTAGATGTTTCTAAAATTGCGATTGCAAACTTTACTGCTGAAAAACTTTACGATATAGCATATAAGTGGGCAGTTGAATTTGATGATGAATTAAAAGAACTATTAGAAGATAAAGATTACTCTTTAAAAATTTTAAATATTGAAAGAGAAAAGGAAAAAAATCCTAGAAAAGACATTGCTAAAATGTCTGATGTTAAAAATCAAATAATATATATGTATGATGGTAAATTTAATGAAATTATAAAATCTAAAGAAGATTATGATTTTCAAAAAATAAAAGAAAATAAAGACATATTAGAAATACTAGATAAATACAAAGAAAATTTTGACATAAATGATGAAAGAGATATTTGGTGGAATAAAATAATTGAAATTGGAAAAGAACTTAAATATCCATCTGTAAAAGACTTTAAAAAAGAACCGGAAGCATACAAAGGACATGTAGGAGATGTTGCAACTGTTTTAAGAGTGGTTTTAACTGGTAGAGCACAAACTCCAGATCTTTATGAAATAATATCTGTACTTGGTAAAGATAGTGTTGAAATTAGGATTAATAAATTTATAGAAATTATAGGATAGCTTATGGAAATAAAAGTTGTTAAAAATGAAGATGAATTAGGAAGATTTGTATCAGATATTTTACAAAATGCAATTTTAGATAAAAATCTTAAAAATGAAAATATTGTATTGGGACTTGCAACAGGCAGCACTCCAATACCAGTTTATAGAGAACTATCCAAGAGATACTCCGATGGTAAGATTGATTTTGGAAAAACAATTACATTCAATTTAGATGAATATATTGGAATAGATTATTCTAATGAAAATTCCTACCATAAATTTATGGACACAAATCTTTTTAGAAATATAAATATTAATGAAAAGAATATATATATTCCAGATGGGAACGCAGTAGATTTAAATCAAGAAATTTTGGAATATGAAAATAATATTAAAAATGTTGGTGGAATTGATATTCAATTATTAGGAATAGGTAATAATGGACATATAGGATTTAATGAACCATATGAAAATCTAACAATGAGTACAAATATTGCACAATTAACAGAAAGTACTATACAGGCAAACTCCAGGTTCTTTGACTCCTATGAGGAAGTTCCAAAAACAGCTATAACAATGGGAATGGGAACAATATTTTCAGCAAATAAAATTATATTAATGGCAACAGGCAAGCATAAGAAAGATGCTATTAAGACTTTAATTAATGAAAATACAATTACAACAAGTTCACCAGCTACACTATTAAAACTACATAAAGATTTTACCATTGTAATAGATGAAGAATTATACAATGAAATAATGAAAGAATAATACAAAATTAATAAACGGAAAAAATAATAAATAAAATAAAAAAGAGATAGAGGTATATTATGATAGACATGAAATTTGTTAGGGATAATCCCGAAATTGTAAAAGAAAATATGAAGAAAAAGTATCAAGATGAGAAGATTCCTTTAGTTGATAAGGTTATTAAACTTGATGAAGAATTAAGAGAAATTAAAATGACTGCTGATGGTCTTAGACAAAAGAGAAATGAGATATCAGATGAAATTGGAGAATTAGTTCAAAAAGGGCAAAAAGATAAGCTTGAAGATAAAAAACTAGAAGTTAGTAAAATCAATGAAGAATTAGTTGATGTTGAAGATAAGGAAAACAAACTAGCTAAAGAAGTTAGAGATATTCTTATGATTATCCCTAATATTCTTAGAGATGATGTTCCTAAAGGTATTGATGATAGTGAAAATGTTCAAATAAAAACTTTTGGAGAACCTAAAAAAATAGATTATGAAGTTCCATACCATATTGATATTATGGAATCATTAGGTGGAATTGATTTAGATTCAGCTAGAAGAGTTTCAGGTGCTGGTTTCTATTATCTTCAAGGAGATGTTGCAAGATTACATTCTGCAATACTTTCATATGCTAGAGATTTTATGATTAA
>CAZMFV010000057.1:0-286 GCA_964565695.1 uncultured Lachnospiraceae bacterium | reverse complement strand
TTAATAGAGAATACACATATTGTATACCACCATTTTTGATAAGAAGAGAAGTTGTTGAAGGTGTTCTTAGTTTTGAAGAAATGGATGCAATGATGTATAAAATTGAAGGTGAAGATCTATATTTAATTGGTACATCTGAACATTCTATGATTGGAAGATATTTAAATCAAATATTAGAAAAAGATCAACTACCTATAAAGATGACATCATATTCACCATGCTTTAGAAAAGAAAAAGGAGCACATGGTATCGAAGAAAGAGGAATCTATAGAGTTCATCAATTTGA
>CAZMFV010000056.1:0-5047 GCA_964565695.1 uncultured Lachnospiraceae bacterium | reverse complement strand
GTAGATTCTAAGGGAGATATAAATTTAATAATTGATAAGAATAGAACTTTAAAGATTAATATAGAACAAACAACCAATAATAAATGATAAAACAAAAACAACAAACAACAAATAATTAATGATAAATAAAAAGAAAACAGCCATAAAGGCTGTTTTTTATATTTATTTAAATTAATTTTGAATTTAAATTAATAATTATTAAGGCATGATTAACTTAAGTTTTTGTTCTTTTCCAGATCTTATTAATTCAATATCTAAAGTTTCTCCTGACTTAATAGAATCTTTTAATAAGTTTATATCTGTAAAGCTTTTTATATCTTTACCATTTATTTTAGTTATAATATCTGATGGTAGAATTCCTGCTTTATCTGCAGCTGAACCTTCTACTATTTCTTGTACTAAAATCCCATGTGGTGCTAATTGTTGCAGTGTTCCTTCTATGTCAGTTCCTTTAATACCAATTTCTGGTCTTTCTACTATTTTATTGTCTATTAATTTTTCAGCTATATTTTTAGCTTGATTCATAGGTATTGCAAATGTTAATCCATCAACACTCGCTCCTGTTGCCTTTATTGTTGTTACTCCAATAACTTTTCCTTCGAAGTTAACTAAAGGTCCACCACTATTACCACTATTAATTGCTGCATCTGTTTGAATTGCTTTAAATGCTGAAGTGTTTTGTTTGATATCTCTATCTAAACCACTTACAACACCTACAGTAACACTATTATCAAAATTTAAAGGTCTACCTACAGCCATTACAAATTCGCCTACTTTAACTTGATCAGAATCACCCATTTCTAATGCTACGATTTTTTCTTTTAAATCTTTTGGATTAATTTTTATAATAGCTAAATCTGTTAATTCATCACCACCTTTAAATTCTGCTTCAATTTTTTCTTTATTATATAGAACTACAGTTACTTTAGTAACTTTTAGATCTGTCATTAATAATTGTGGTGCCTGTGGATTTACAACATGATTATTAGTTAAAATATACCCATCGTCAGAAATTATAAAACCCGTACCTGTAGCAGATGCAGTGTCTGTTGCTCCAAATATATTTCTAGAACTGTATTCTATTTCTATTCCTACAACAGATGGTAAAACTTTCTCAGCAACTCCTATAGAACTTTTATTAAATTCTTCAAAGTTTAACATTGGAGCTGTTGAAGGTGAAGAACTTAAAGGTCTTGTTATTTCAATATCTTGTCTTCTATATATAAGATTTGCTAAATTATTAAAAAATTCATATTTGTTTACTAAAAAGCCAGATAGAAATATTACTATAAAAGTACCTATAATAGATACTAGAAAAGGTAGTATTACTAACTTACTAAAACCTATCTTTTTTTCTTTTTTTGGTTTTTTCATATTTTGTTTACTAAAATTAAATTCAGTTGATTTATCATTACTCATAAAAGCCTCCTTTTAGTTTTTACATGTAAAAAAATTTTATAGTATTTAATCTTAAAAGTCAATTGAAAAAACATTCGCTATATTATATATTTATATTATATAGAAAAGAAAAAAGAGGTAATATGAGTTCTAAAAAAGGTGTTACTTTAATTGCATTAACAACAATGATGTTATTAATTGTGTTTCTAACAGGAACACTGACATATATATCTATGAATTCTTTAGAATTAAAAAATGCAAATCAAGTAAGAGCAGATTTAAGAGTTCTTGAACAGAAGGTTGAAGAATATTATTTACTAACTGATAATTTACCTGTTAAAGGTAATGGTATGACTATTACACTAGATGAAACTCCAACTGGTGGTACTATAAGTGTTACAGAACTACCTTTAGAAAAACTAAATAAATATGATAGTGGTAAATATTACTTAATAGATTATGAAATTTTAGATAAGATAATCTTAAATTTCTCAGATAGAGCCTATGTTATAAATGAAGGAAGTCATACTATATATGCTTTAGGAGGGTTCTTTAGCAGTGATGGTAAAGAATATACACTTCCATATATAAGTCATATTAATGATATTGTAGAAGAATAAAAAATATATAAAAAGGGGAAATCATGAAAGAAAAAAGAAATGTTAAAAGACAAAATCAAAGAAAAAAAGGTGGGTCAAAACAATTAGTAGTACTGATTCTTATAGCTGTTTTAGTTTTAGCTGTAGTTTTTGGAGTAAAATATTTTAAAAATGACTCAAACAAATTAAGCAAATCTGATATTCATGAAGATGTTAATTTAAGTAGTAAGGAAAATTCATATTATCAACTACTATACAAAGCAATGCATGAACATGAAGATTTAATTGAAGGTGTTGAAAATGTATACTTCAATTTATATGACTTAGAAGGTTTAGAATATGAAGAAAAGAATAATGTAGCTCAAAAAGTTTTACATTCTTTTAAAGTACATAAAGATAAGGAATTATTAATTGATACATTTGATGGTTTGTTCTTTAGAGGAATTTTAGATCAAGAAACTTCTGAACTTAAAGATGGAATTTATGTAACTTTTGAAGAATTGGAAGAAAAATCAGAAGATGGAAAAACACAATTAGCAATATCTATTTATAAGAACTCTAATTTAAATCCTAAACTAACTTATGAAGTAGATCTTGATAAAGATGGTAAGATAGTATCATATACTAAATTATCAGACCTAATGCCACATGAAGATGTAGAATTAGAAGAAAGTGATGAGAATGGGGAAAATACTGAATCAGAAGAATAAGATAATTAAAAATAAAAAAGGTATAACTTTAATAACCTTAGTTATTACTATTATCATTTTAATGATTTTAGCTACTGTAGTAATAGCTTCTATTACTGATGAAGATAAAAATATTGTGAATAGAAGTAAAAGCACAAAAAAGGATTTTGAGGTAAAACAAGAAACAGAAATTCTACAAAAAATATTAGTAGATATGCAAAATTATAATTATATAGATACTGCAGCGAAAATTGATTTTATCTCATCATCTTTGTCTGCTGAGGGAATAACTAGTTTTCAAGTTTTTGAAAATCGTGCTATTATTAATGAAACTGAATATTTTTATAATATATTAGTTCCTGGTTTTGAGGATTTATAAAATATGAAGAAAAAAGGAATTACTTTAATTGCATTAGTTGTTACAATTGTTATTTTAATTATTATTTCAACAGTGTCTATTGTTATAATTACAGAAGGTAATGTTGTAGATAAGTCTAAAGAAATTAGAAAAGATGATCAAATTGAATCAATGAAAGAGACAATAAGAGCAGTAACAATTTCTGCTACAAAAGAAAAGAAAGAAAATGCAAATGACTTAGCGAATTTCATACATTCTGAATTAATTAAAATCAAAGGTTTTGAAGATTCGCATATTTATCATGATGGTAATGACTATATTGTTGCAGTTAATGATGAAGTAGAAATTTCTATTGAAGAGGCAACAGGTAAAAAATTAAATTTATATATAGATTCTTATGTGACTAGAGATGAAATAGATGGAAGGTAGTAATGTTTGATAAGAACAGTTTTACAGAAGATATAAAAAGAATCCATTTTAGAGGAATAGGTGGAGTAAGTATGAGTGGAGTAGCTGCCACTCTTCGTTCTATTGGCTATATAGTAACAGGTAGTGATGATAATGAGTCAATTCATACTAAAAAACTAATAGAAGATGGAATACCAGTTGTTATTGGATTAGATTTAGATAATTTGAAAAATGCTGATCTTTTAATATACACAAATTCTATATCTTTAGATGATGAAGAAATATTATTAGCTAAAGAATTAAATATTCCTATTATAGAAAGAGCAGAAGCATTGGGATTAATAACAAAAAACTATGAAAATCCTATAGGTATTGCAGGAACAAATGGAAAGACAACTACAACAGCAATGGTTTCTAGTATCTTTTTAGAAGCTAAAAAAGATCCTAATATACAAATTGGAGCAATACTAAAAAGTATTAATTCAAATTATCAAATTGGTGAATCAGAAATTCTTATATATGAAGCTTGTGAATATAGAGAAAGTTTTTTAAAATTCAAACATGAAACTGCTGTTATTTTAAATATTGATTATGATCATTTAGATTATTTCAAAGATTTTGAGCATATAAAAGAAGCATTCTTTAAATTTGCTAAAAATACAGAAAACAATGGAAATATCATTTTAAATTGGGAAGATAAGACTACTACAGAAATGATGGAAAAGCTAAAGATATACAGTAATAAAGAAAATAAGAATTTTAAAATTTTAACATTTGGTTTTAGTGATAATGCAGATGTTTATGCTAAAGATATTTATTATAAAGACAATAAATTAAATTATAAATTATATTTCAATAACGAATTTATTGGAGATATAAGTTTAAATGTATTTGGTGATTTTAATGTATTAAACTCTTTAGCAGCCATAACTGTTGCTTTAGTGTATGGAATAGAAATAGATGACATTAAATTAGGTTTTGAAAAATATTCTAGTGCAAATAGAAGATTTGAATTTAGAGGTCAAATTAATGGTGCAGATGTGTATGATGATTATGCACATAATCCTACTAAGGTTAAAGAACTATATTCTGCTGCAAAAGCATTAAACAAAACAACATGGATTGTATTTGAACCACATACTTATTCTAGAACAAAAGAATTATTTGATGAATTTGTTGATGCATTAAAAAATTATGATAATATTATTTTAACTAAAATATTTCCGGCAAGAGAAAAGAATATTTTTAATATAGAATCAGATTCTCTTGTTAAAGTTTTAAATGAAAAACATAATAAAAAAGCTTTATATATTGAAGAATATGAAGATATTATAAAATATCTAAAAGAGAATGTTAAAGAAGATGATTTAGTACTTTTTGTAGGTGCTGGAACTATAAATAATCTTTTTGATTATGCATAATAATAAATTAAATATTAAAACTAATAAATACATAAGAGATAAATAAAATTATACAGCAATTGAATGATTGCTGTATTTTTTGTATAATAGATAGACGATTAAATAAAATTTAAATTTAAATAGGAGATATATATGAAAAAACCAGAATTATTAGCACCTGCAGGTAGTTTAGAA
>CAZMFV010000055.1:1058-5222 GCA_964565695.1 uncultured Lachnospiraceae bacterium | reverse complement strand
CGTTTTTACTATAAATCAGCAATTATTCCACTATATTTAATTTAATTGTAATAAAAAAAGAAGCAATAAATGCTTCTTTAATTTTAAAAATATAACTCTCTTTATATAAGAAATAATATAATACCTATCTCTTACTGAATTGAGGTGCTTTTCTAGCTTTTTTCAGACCGTATTTTTTTCTTTCTTTCATTCTTGGATCTCTAGTTAAGAATCCTTCAGCTTTTAAAGGTGCTTTAAAATCTGGATTTAATTCAACTAAAGCTCTAGAAATTCCATGTCTAACTGCTCCTGCTTGTCCTGAAAGACCACCACCATTTACTCTAACTATAATATCAAGTTTCCCTTCCATTTTAGTTGCAACTAAAGGTTGGTTAACAATATATAGTAATGTATCTAACCCAAAGTATTCTTCAGATGTTTTACCATTAACTTCTATACTACCTTTACCTGTAGCAAGTCTAACTCTAGCAATAGCGTTTTTTCTTCTTCCAGTACCCTGGAACATATCTTTTTTAGCCTTTGCCATATTACTTTACCTCCCATACTTCTGGTTGTTGAGCTGTTTGTTCATGTTCTGTTCCTGCATAAACTCTAAGTTTTTTCATTTGAGCTCTTCCTAATTTGTTTCTAGGAACCATTCCTTTAACAGCTTCAAATATAATTTTTTCAGGTTGAGTTTCCATTAATTGTTTAGCAGTTCTAGTTTTTAAACCACCAACATATCCTGAATGTTTATAGTATTTCTTATCTTCTAATTTGTTTCCAGTAAATACAACTTCCTTTGCATTTATTACTATTACAAAATCACCTGTATCTACATGAAAAGCATATTCTGGTTTATGTTTTCCTCTTAAAAGTACAGCAACTTCTGCTGCAACTTTACCAACAGGCTTACCAGCTGCATCAATTAAATACCATTTCTTTTCTATTTCTTCTTTTTTTGGAGTATATGTTTTATTATTCGCCATCTTTATCCTCCTTCTTTTCTTCAGCTACTTCTTCTTTAACTTCTTCTGTAGTTTCTTCCTTAGCTTCTTCTACTTTTTCAGTCTTTTCTTCTTTAGCTTCTTCTTTTACTTCTTCAGTTGTTTCTTCTTCAACAATTTCATCTTCAGCTTTTAAAATATCTTCATCAGTTATTTCTTCAGCTTCAGTTTCTGGAACTTCAACTGCTTCTTCTTTGATAACAATTTCTTTGTTCTCAATTTGAGCTCCTATTTGTTCTTTAGTTCTAGCTTGTTTACCTAATTTATCTCTTAAATAATATAGTTTAGCACGTCTAGCTTTACCAATTCTAGTAACTTCTACTTTTTCAATTATTGGTGAGTGAACTAAAAATGTTTTCTCAACACCAACACCATAAGATATTCTTCTTACAGTAAATGTTTGGTTAACTCCACCACCTTGAATTTTAATAATCGTTCCTTCAAAAACTTGAATTCTTGATTTATTACCTTCTGTAATTCTAATATGTACTCTAACTGTATTTCCTACTTTTAAATCAGGAACTTGCGATTTCATTTGATCAAATTCTATTGATTTAATAATGTCCATTACAGACCTCCCTTTCGTTAATTTTTTCTTTTAATTTGTTTAGATATTCTTTATCTTTTTCTGTAAGTACTGCCTTTTCTAATAAATCTGGTCTCTGTAAGAAAGTAATTTTTAAAGATTCCTTTCTTCTCCAATCCGCTATCTTTTCATGATTTCCACTTTTCAAAACTTCTGGTACTTCCATATTATTGAAAGTTTCTGGTCTTGTATATTGTGGATATTCAAGTAGACTGTTTTCAAAAGAATCAAGTTTTGAATCTTTAGAAATTACTCCTTCTACTAATCTAGCTACACTGTCTATTAAAACTAATGCCGGAATTTCTCCACCTGTTAGAACATAATCTCCTATTGATATTTCTTCATCAATGCTTGAGTCTATAATTCTTTGGTCAATTCCTTCATAATGTCCTGTAAGCAATACTAAATGTTTTTCTTTTGAAAGTTTTTTAACTTTCTCTTGAGTAAGTGTTTTTCCCTTTGGTGATAAATAAATAACTTTTGAATTGTCGGTTTTAACTGATTTGATTGAGTCATAGATTACATCTGGTTTCATAAGCATTCCTGCACCTCCACCATATGGTGTGTCATCTACTGTCTTGTGTTTATCTTTAGCAAAATCTCTAATATTTACTATTTCTAATTTTATTAAATTATTTTCTATTGCTCTTCCTATAATGCTTTGATTTAATATATCAAACATTTTAGGAAAAATTGTTAAAACACTAAATTTCATAATTACTTAAATCTACTACAATCTTTCTTTTTTCTACATCAACTTCTTTTATATATTCTCTAATTGCTGGAATCATAATACTGTGATTCTTATCTGTTTGAATTACATAAATGTCTGTTGGTGCATTTTGATTAACTTCAATAAGTTTACCAAAATATTCTTCCTTGTTATCTTTTAATTCATATACTTCTGATTCTAAGATATCTACAAGGTAGTATGTGTCTTCATCTAAAGTGTCTAAGTCTTTTTTGTTTATGTATATATATCTGTTTCTATATTCATCTGCCTTTTCTTTATTGTCTATATCTTTAAAAGAAACTATTGCTTGGTTTCTAGAAAATGTAATATTCAATACTTCATATCTTATATATTTACCATTTTCTTCTAAATAGATATTTTCATACTTTTTGATATTTTCAACATCATCTGAAAAAACATTAATTCTAACATTTCCTTTTAAAGCATGAGTATTTACTATTTGACCAAATTGTATATATTCCATTACTTATCCTCTACAAATTCAATATATGTTTTTTTATTTGAAGTATTTAAAGATCTTACTATAGTTCTTATAGATTTAGCTGTGTTTCCACCTCTTCCTATAAGTTTTCCTAAGTCATTGCTTTTTGCTTTAACAATATACTTAGTTTCGAACTTTTTTTCTACTTCTTCGATTTTGTATTCATCACTTCCAAGTATGTTTTTTACAATTACTTCTAAAAAATCCTTCATACTTACTCCTTCACCTCAGATACTACATCAAATAGTTTCTTTACTGTGTCAGTTGGTTTAGCACCATGTGATATCCATTTTTCATACTTTTCAGTATCAATCTTAATAATTGATGGTTTTTGCATTGGATCATATGTTCCAATTTGTTCAATTATTTTACCATCTCTAGCTTTTCTTGAATCTGCTACTACCACATGATAAAAAGGTGCTTTTTTCTTACCAAATCTCTTTAGTCTGATTTTTACCATTGCTTCCTCATCCTTTCTTTATTTTTATATTTTATATCCACCTGATTTAAGCTTTTTCATTACTTTGTTTATGCTTCTTTCATCTTTCATGTCTTTCATTACTTTAGCTGTAAAATCAAATGTTTTTATAAACTGATTAATATCTTGCACTGTAGTTCCACTACCTTGTGCTATTCTTTTTCTTCTACTTGCATTTAATATTTTATGATTTGTTCTTTCTTCTTCAGTCATTGATTGTATTATTGCTTCTATTTTAACCATTTGATCATCATCAATGTCTGAATCTTTTATTTCATTAAATCCTGGCATCATCTTCATAACAGATGATAATGGACCCATTTTCTTTATTTGCTTTATTTGTTTTAAATAATCATTTAAATCAAATTGATTTTTCTTAATTCTATCAGCAAGTTTTTCTGCTTCTTCTTCATCAAAAGCTTCTTCTGCTTTTTCTATAAGTGATAAAACATCACCCATTCCAAGAATTCTTTCTGCCATTCTATCTGGATGGAATTCTTCTAAGTCAGACATTCTTTCACCAACAGCTGCATAGATTATTGGTTTGCCTGTAAGTTTTTTAACAGATAATGCTGCACCACCTCTAGTGTCTGCATCTAATTTTGTAAGAACAATTCCTGTTACACTTAAATCTTCATCAAATTTCTTTGCTACATCTGCTGCTGATTGTCCTGACATAGAATCTATTACAAGTAATATATTATCTGGATTTAATTCTTTTTCTAAAGATTTTAACTCATCCATTAAAACTTCATCTATTTCAAGTCTACCTGCAGTGTCTATAATTACTACATCATTCAAATTAGATTTCGCTTGAGTAAGTGCTTGTTTTGCAATTCTTACTACATCTTTTGATTCTTCATTTGCATAAACTGGAAT
>CAZMFV010000055.1:0-1048 GCA_964565695.1 uncultured Lachnospiraceae bacterium | reverse complement strand
AAACTTTTAATTGATCTATTGCTGCAGGTCTATAAACATCACATGCAACCATTAAAGGTTTTTTTCCTTGTTTTCTTAATAGATTTGCTATCTTTCCTGCTGTTGTTGTTTTTCCAGATCCTTGAAGTCCAGCCATTATTATTATTGTTGGTGGATTTGGAGAAAAATTAATATCTGTTCTCTCATCACCTAAAAGTCCTGTTAGTTCATCTCTAATAATTTTAATAATTTGTTGTCCAGGAGTTAAAGATTTTAAAACATCTTCACCTAAAGCTTTTTCTTCTACCACATTTACAAATTCTTTAACTACTCTAAAATTAACATCTGCTTCTAATAGTACAAGCCTAATTTCTCTTAAAGTTTCTTTTAAGTCTTTTTCTGTAATCCTAGACTGTCCTCTAATTCTTCTAGTTATATTTGTAAATCTTTCCGATAGACTTTCAAAAGCCATGTTTTCTCCTTCTTAAATTAAATCGTTTAATTCTTTTTCTATTTTTATTATTAAACTGTTTATTTCTTCATCTTTAGTATTCTTTTTTATTTTCTTTAAGTCAATAAGTATTTCTTCAACTTTATCTTGTCTTTCAAAACTTTTTTTCATCATATTAAGTTTTGATTCTATATCATAAAGTTTCTTTTCACCTGTTTTAATATTATCTCCAACAGCTTGTCTTGTTATTCCTTCATTTTCAGCTATTTCTGTTAAAGATAAATCTTTGTTATAGTAGTCATCTAGAATATTGTATTGTCTTTTAGTTAATATTGATCCATATATGTCTAATAATATTGTTGTATTAAGTGATTTATTCATAACTACCTCTCTTTTTAATAACATAATTATTTTACACTACTTTTAAAGCCCTGTCAAGCATTTTTGCTTGACAGTTAAAAAAGATTAAACTTAAAGCATTAAGAATATATTTGTTTTTAATATTCTATTATTCTTTAACTGTTATTATTGAAAAAAACCACTCTTTATGCTATTATTAATACAGTTATTTTAAGGAGGGTGAAATAATGAAATTAACAAACTTAAACATCGGAACAA
>CAZMFV010000054.1:4829-5227 GCA_964565695.1 uncultured Lachnospiraceae bacterium | reverse complement strand
CCAATGGTGCATCAGTTGTCACACCAGTGGCACAGCTGAGTAGCTAAGTATGGAAAGGATAAACGCTGAAAGCATATAAGTGTGAAGCCCCTCCTAAGATAAGATATCCCACAACAAATAAGTTGGTAAGATTCCAGAAAGACCATCTGGTAGATAGGCTGAAGGTGTAAGTGTAGTGATACATTAAGCTGATCAGTACTAATAGATCGAGGGCTTAACCACAAAAAAGGAAGAAATAACAACTCTAACCTCTATATATTTTTGAGTGTGCTTTGACACACTAAACCATTGCTAGTGACTATAATGAAGAGGCCACACCTGTACCCATTTCGAACACAGAAGTTAAGCTCTTAGATGCCGATAATACTTACGGGTTACCCTGTTGGAACGGTAGGAAG
>CAZMFV010000054.1:0-4819 GCA_964565695.1 uncultured Lachnospiraceae bacterium | reverse complement strand
GAAGTTGCTAGCTTTTTTTATGCCCAAAATCAATAGATTATTTATATATTTTAATATATAATGAATATATAAATAAAATATTAGGAGGAAATATGAAATTTTATAAATGTGATGATTGTGAAGATTTAATACTACATTTGTTTAACTATAATGAAGATGCAACTGATTGTTCTGAAGGAAGAATGGAAATGAAGGTAGGAACAATTGATGCTTCATTAGAAAAACATGTTCCATTTGTTGAAAGAGAAGGAGACATCTTAAAAGTAAGTATAGGTGAAGTTGAACATCCTATGGTTGATGATCATTGGATAGACTTTATTATAGCTGAAAGAGAAGATGGATTTGAATTAAAAAGATTAAAACCAGGTGATAAACCATATGCAGAATTTAATGCTGAAGGAGTTATAGCTATTTATGAATTCTGTAATTTACATGGTGTTTGGAAAACTGAATTATAAGGTGGTAAAATGAAAATTGTAGTTGCAGTTGATAAAAATTGGGGAATAGGATTTGAAGGTGATCTTCAAGTAAGAAATAGTGAAGATTTAAAAATATTTAAAGAACTTACAGAGAACAATATAGTTGTTTTAGGGTCTAAAACCTTAGATACATTTCCTAGGAAAAAAGCATTACCAAATAGGATAAATATTATATTAGATGATAAAAATGAAGCTAAAGAATTTGATGGTAATTATATTGTTAATTCATTAGAAGAATCTTTTGATAAAATTAAAGAATTGCAAAATAAATATCCTGAAAAAGAAGTATTTATAATAGGTGGTGCAAGCATATATAATCAATTTTTAGAGTATACACATCAAGCTATAATTACTAAATGGGATAAGGAAGATAGAGCAGATGCATATTTTCCAAATCTAGATGAATTAGATAATTGGCTTATATATTCAGAACAAAATGTAGTAAATGATGAAGGTGACTTTATTATAACAACATATGTTAATGAAAATGTTAAAGAAATACAATAAATAAAACTTAAGTGATTTATATGATAGTAAAAAAAGAGGAGATATCTATTGAGATATCTCCATTTTTATTGGTCCCATATGTTTATAATTTTCAATCTTTATATCTTTTAAATCCTTTGAATTATCAAATTTATAAAAATCTTTAATATTTGGATTTAACCAAAGTTCTGGTGCTGGAAGGCTTCCTTTTTCATCATATCTTCTAATTTGTTCTTTTATTCCATCTATTTGATTTAAATATATGTGAGCATCTTTTATTGACCAGAATATTTTACCTGGTTTTAATCCTGATACATGTGCCATCATTGAAAGTAGAGTTGCATATTGTGTTACATTAAATGGAAGTCCCAATGGAACATCAGCAGATCTTTGGTGTACCCAAATGTTTATTGTATCTTCTGTTATATCCCATTCTGTTGACCACACACATGATGGAAGTACTGCAGTTTCTAAATAATCATCTTGCCAAAGAGATATAACAACTCTTCTATCTTTCCTATTTGTATTTACTAATTTAAGTATTTTATCTGTAAGTTTAAATTTGTCTACGATATATCCATATGCTGTACCAATTGTATGTGCTCTTTCTTTACCAAAATCTTTTTTCACCTTTGTTTCAACTAAATTTCCTTTGTCATCTGGTAACATTTGTGTAGCATTCCAAAAACCTTCTTTATCAATTTCCCATTCATCCCAAATCTTAACATTTCTTTCTTGAAGCCATCTAACATCATTAGATTGTGCTTGATATATCCAAAGCATTTCTAAAATTGCTTGTCTAAAATATAATTGTTTTGTAGTAAGAACTGGAAATTCCTTTTGTAAATCAAATTCTAAAAAATGTCCAGGTATTTTAATTGTATCTGTACCTGTCCTATTTTCTATCCTAACACCTTCATCTAGTATCTTTTTGCATAATTTGATATATTCATCATCCCATTTTGACATATTCACCTCACTATTTTAAATATTTTCGCTCTAATTACTTTGTTAAAATAATTTTATCATAGGAAATTGATTAATGGAATATTTTTAATATTAAAGAAAAAGAAAAGATATAATAAAAAATATATTAGAAAAAAAGAAAAAATTTCAATTGTTTTTTAAAAGATTTTATTATATTATTAAAATACTGATATAGAAAATGACGAAAGATAAAAGTTTGAAAATAATTACAAACAATAAAAAATAAAAATTTAAGGAGTGTTAATGAAGTATAATAATTTAAAAGAAAATGATAAAGAAGTATTTGAAATTTTAGAGAAAGAATATGAAAGATTAAATGATGACATAGACTTAATAGCATCTGAAAACTTAGTATCACCAGCTGTTTTAGAAGCTGCAGGATCAATTTTCATATTAAAATATGCAGAAGGATATCCTGGAAAAAGATATTATGGTGGTTGTGAATTTATAGATGAAGTTGAATCATTAGCAATAGAAAGAGCTAAGAAATTATTTAATGCAGAACATGCAAATGTTCAACCACATTCTGGATCTAGTGCAAATATAGGTGTATATCATGCTCTTTTAAATCCAGGTGATACAATACTTACAATGAACCTAACTGATGGTGGACATTTAACACATGGAAGCAAGGTTAATTTTTCAGGAAAGGTATACAATATAGTTCACTATAATTTAAAACCTGAAACTGAAACAATTGATTATGAAGAATTAGAAAAATTAGCATTAGAACATAAACCTAAAATGATTATTGCAGGTGCATCTGCATATTCTAGAGAAATTGATTTTAAGAAGTTTAGAGAAGTTGCAGATAAAATTGATGCATATTTTATGGTTGATATGGCACATATTGCAGGTTTAGTTGTAGCAGGATTACATCAATCACCAGTACCATATGCAGATATTGTAACATCAACAACTCAAAAAACATTAAGAGGACCAAGAGGTGGCCTTATCTTATCAACAAAAGAATTAGCAAAGAAAATTGATTCAGGAATTTTCCCAGGAACTCAAGGTGGACCTTTAGAAAATATGATAGCAGCAAAAGCTGTAGCATTTGGTGAAGCATTAAAACCTGAATTTATAGAATATCAAAAACAAATTATGAAAAACATAAAAGCAATGGAAGAAACATTTAAAGCAAATGACATAAAACTTGTATCAGATGGAACAGATAATCATCTACTTCTTTTGAATGTAAAATCAATTGGTAAAACAGGACTAGAAGCAGAAAATCTTTTAGGTGAAATTGGGATTATTGTAAATAAAAATACTATTCCAAATGAAACTGAAAGTCCAGTAATAACTAGTGGTATAAGACTAGGAACACCTTCAATAACTACAAGAGGTTTTGATGAAGAAGATAGCAAAGAAGTTGCACAAATAATTGTTGATGCATTAAAAGAAAAAGAATCTAAAGAAGAATTAAAGAAAAGAGTTAAAAACATAACAGATAAATATCCTTTAGATATGTATAAAATTGAAGTTTAAAAGTTCAGAATTTTAAAGTCTAAAATTTAAATAATAAACAAAATAAAAAAAATAAAAAAATGACTAAAATAAATAGGGGGTATATATGCATAATTTAGAAGAATTTGAAGCTATTACAAATGAAGTATTAAAAAATCCTAATCTAATTACAGAAGTAACTAAAGAAACTGTTGAATTAGCAGAGAAACAAAGAGCAGAACAAAAGTCTAGAGCAAGAGCAGAAGATGAATCAGTTGAATTTTGTGTTATTAATAGATTAAATATCCCAGAAGAAAAAACAGAAAAGGATTTTACAGACGATTTAGAACTTTAATAATATTTTTTAAAAATTTAAAAAAGAGTAATAAATGTATATTTTAAATAAGATATACTATTATGTGTATATGAATAAAAATGAAAGACCTAAAGGTCTTTTTTATTTGTAAAATACATATAAGTATAATATCATAGAGATAGAAAAGAATGAGTGAAAAAATAGTTTTTCAGAAAGAAATTAGGGGTTATGAGTAAATTTGCACATCTTCATCTACATACAGAATTTAGTTTATTAGATGGAGCTATTAGAATAAAAGAATTACCTTCAAGAATAAAAGAATTAGGAATGGATTCTGTTGCAATAACAGATCATGGGACAATGTATGGAACTATAGATTTCTATAAAGCGTGTAAAAAAGAAGGTATAAAACCTATTATTGGATGTGAAATGTATATTGCAAAACGTACATTAAAAGATAAAGATCCAATGTTAGATACAGACAGATATCATTTAACAGTTCTTGCTAAAGATATGACAGGATATAGGAATCTAATGAAATTAGTTTCTATAGCAAATGTTGATGGATTCTATTATAAACCAAGAATAGATAAGGAAACTTTAAAGAAATATAAAGAAGGTTTAATTATTTTATCAGGATGTCTTGCTGGAGAACTTTCATATAATATTTTAAATGATAATTATAATAATGCTAAAGAAATCGCTCTTTGGTACAAAAAAGAATTTGGTGAAAATTTCTATTTAGAAATTCAAGCAAATAAACAAAGAGAACAATTACTAGTTAATCAAAAACTTATTCATATGTCTAAAGAAATAGGTATTCCACTGGTTGCAACAGCTGATGCACATTATTTAAATAGAGAAGATGCAGAAGATCATGAAGTATTGCTTTGTATTCAAACAGGTAAAAAATTAGAAGATGAAGATAGAATGAGCTTTGGATCAGATGAATATTATCTATATTCACCAGAAGAAATGATTGAATACTTCAAAGATGTACCTGAAGCAATTGAAAACACTGTAAAGATAGCGGAACAATGTAATGTTGAAATTGAATTTGGAAATCTTAAAATGCCATATTTTGAAGTTCCAGATGGATATA
>CAZMFV010000053.1:0-5379 GCA_964565695.1 uncultured Lachnospiraceae bacterium | reverse complement strand
TGGCATTAAGAGTGCCCTGCTCTACCAACTGAGCTAATGATCCATATAAGAAATGACCATATGGTCATTTCTTTTTATTAAGCTTATTTTTAAAATTAAACTTGTTCTGTAATATAATCAACAACATCTTTAACTGTTATTGCTTTTTCAACTTCTTCGTCTGGAATTTCGATATCAAAAGCTTCCTCTAAAGCCATGATAAGTTCAACGATGTCTAATGAGTCAGCTCCTAAGTCATCTAAGAATGTTGCTTCATTAGTTACATTTTCCTCTGGTACACCAAGTTGGTCAACTATTACTTCTTTTACTTTTTCAAATATTTCTTCAGTTCCCACTTTAATCCTCCCTTTGCTTACTATATTCAATTATAATGGTTAAAAATTAAGTGTCAAGACATATTAATAAGAATTATATATCTTTAATTAATTGTATATGTAATCTTCATATAATGTCAACAATATTTATTTTTAATATAATAAATAAAATAAAGTTGGTAAAAGCTTGCTAATATAATATAATTAAATTATAAAACTATGAGGTAGATATGAGCTCTATTAGTGAAGAAAGATTTGAATTATTAAAAAAAGAAGCTGAATTTAAAGATTCAGATATTATTATGTCTAAAAAGTTTAAGGTAAAAGAATATTTTAAGAACAAAATAGATACAAAAACAATTGATGAAAAATTAAATGAAGAAATAATTTTAGCAAATGCTGATATAAAAGATTTAACAGGTGGAAATATGTTCTTTTGTGCTTCAAATCCAAATGATTATATTTTTACGGATAATCAATATCTTGCTACTGCAAATTCAGAAAGAATAAGAGTATCATTAATGCATGAAACTCTACACTCATTAACTAACTTTGGTGTTGAAGATCATCTTATGATGGGACATAATCCTAGAAAAGAATTCTATTGCGACTATACTGGAATCAATGAAGGTCTTACTCAAATGTTTGCAGAAGATATATGTGATTATAGGCTTGATGAAAATGAAACTTCATACTTCTTTCTAACAAATACAATGAGAGTAATGAAGATTTTATTTGGAGAAAAAGCTTTAGCTGATCAATACTTTCATAATAATACAGAATTTGAAGATGAATTGAATAGAATAACAGATAATAATTTTAATGACTTTGGAAATATGATGTCAGAAATTGTTAATCTAAGTAAATTTATAGAAATTGAAGAAGATGAAGAAGTAAAAGAAAGAATGATTAATAATTTAGAAAAAACTAAAAATGAAATAATGGAAATAAATTCCTTATTAATTAGAAAAAAATCAATTGGAAATCCTACAATTCAAAAAGAGATTAGTGAAGAGATAAATGATATAGATATAGAAAGAGAATTAGGAGTATATATTCGTAGAGCTGATTACAAAGACCCATACTATTATGAGGACTTCTATAGATAAAATAAAATAAATATAAAACAATATAAAGAATTGTTTTAAATAGATAAATAAGCATTTTTAACATATTAGAATGCTTTTCTTTATTGCAAAAAGCATATATTTATTATAAAATGAATATGCTAGAAGCTATATCACATTTAAAATAAAGGAGACTTTAATGAGAATAAAAGAATCTAAAAGATTGGAACATATTCAAAAAGGACAAAGAAGAGTAATACTTGTTGATGACGAACAGGGAATTCTTGATTCTATTTCTGTGTTTTTAGAAAGGGCAGGTTTTTATGTTGAAGGATATAGAAATCCTGTTGATGCTATTGAAGCAGTTAAAAATAATTACTATGATGTAATGGTTTTAGACTTTCTTATGATGCCAATGCATGGTGACACAGTTGTTGAAACAATAAGAGAATTTAATAAAGACCTATATATTATATTATTAACAGGACATCAAGATTTAGCTCCACCATTAGAAACAATCAAAAGATTAGAAATTCAAGGCTATTGTGAGAAGAGCGATAAATTTGATCAATTATTATTATTGATTGAATCAGCAATTAAATCTTTAGAACAAAAGGAGACAATTTTGGATATAAATGATGAACTTGTAAACAAAAAAGAGAAACTACAACAGGCATATTTAGAAACAATAGAAGTATTAAGACATACTGTTGAAGTTAAAGACATATATACAGTAGGACATTCAGAAAGAGTTGCAAAATACTCAGTATTAATTGGAAAAGAAATGGGTCTTTCTGAAGAAGAATTAGAAATATTAGAAGTTGGAGGCCTATTCCATGATATTGGTAAAATTGGAATTCCTGATGGTATTTTAACAAAGGCAGCAAGTCTTTCAGATGAAGAATATTCAGAAATTAAAAATCATCCTGCAATTGGAATTCATGTTTTATCAGGTGCAGAAGTTTTTAAAGAAGTAATGCCAGTTGTACTATATCATCATGAAAGATGGGATGGTTCAGGTTATCCAAAACAATTAAAAGGTGAAGCAATACCAAAACTTGCGAGAATAGCAGCAGTGGCTGACGCATTTGATGCAATGACTTCTAGTAGAGCATATAGAAAGGCTTTAGATATTAGTATTGCTGAAGAAGAAATAAGAAAAAATATTGGAAAACAATTTGATCCAGAGTCAGGAAAAGCATTCTTATCACTTTTAGAAAATAAGAGAGAAGAAATAGAAAAAATTCATTCTATACAATCTAGAGAAATGGAACCAGAATCTAAAACTATGGCTGAAGTTGAAGCTGAATCAAAAGCAAATCGAACTGATGATACTGGGGGAAAAGAATAAATAATGTTTGATAAATTAGAAGAGATAGAAAAAAGATTTGAAGAAATAAGCAGTTTAGTTTCTGATCCTAAAGTCATTGCAGACAATCAAAGATTTGCTGAACTTATGATTGAATATAAGGAATTAGAAGATACTGTAAATAAATATAGAGAATATAAAGAAATACAAAAACAAAATGAAGATGCATTAGAATTATTGTCAGATCCTGAATTTAAGGAATTAGCTTCTATTGAAGTTGAAGAAACTAAAACCAAATTAGAAGAAATAGAATCAGAATTAAAAGAAATGCTTATACCAAAAGATGCTGATGATAATAAAAATGTAATTGTAGAAATTAGAGCAGGTGCTGGTGGAGAAGAAGCAGCACTTTTTGCAGGTGTACTATACAGGATGTATTCAATGTATGCAGAATCTAAAAATTGGTCTTTAGAAATACTATATGAAAATGAAACAGGACTTGGTGGATATAGAGAAATAACTTTTATGATTACTGGAAGAGGAGCATATAGTAGATTAAGGTATGAATCAGGTGTTCATAGAGTAAAAAGAGTACCAGAAACTGAAAGTGGTGGAAGAATTCATACATCTACAGTAACAGTTGCAGTACTTCCTGAAGCTGAAGAAGTTGATATAGAAATCAACATCGAAGATATTAGAGTTGATACATTTAGAGCATCAGGAGCTGGTGGACAACATGTTAACAAAACATCTTCTGCAGTTAGATTAACACATGAACCTAGTGGAATTGTTGTTGAATGTCAGAGTGGAAGATCACAATTAAAAAATAGAGAAACTGCAATGACTATGTTAAGATCAAGACTATATGAAATGGAACAAGAAAAACTAGATAAAGAATATGCATCTGAAAGAAGATCACAAGTAGGTTCTGGTGATAGAAGTGAGAAAATAAGAACATATAATTATCCACAAGGAAGAATAACTGATCATAGAGTACATGAATCTGTGCATAAATTTGAAGCCTTCCTAAATGGCGACATTGATGAATTGATAGACATATTAGCAGCACATAGAAGAGCAGAAATATTAGCTGGAACTGAGGAATAACTTAGATTAAAAGACTAAAAATAAAGAACGAAATATTACAAGACTTTGAGATTAAAAAATTAAATAAAAATGGACAACCATTTTTATTTTTTTGATAATATTAGAAGAATAAAAATTCATTTAAGAAAATGAAAAAAATATAAAAATATAATAGTATAAAAATATAATAATTATAATAAATACCAATAGAGTAATTTTAAGTAAAATGATATAATTTATAAGGTAGTTAAATACAAATTAAAAATTTTAAGATTAATAGACTAATACATAGGAGAATGAATTGAATTTTAAAGAAGAATTAAATGACAAACAATTAGAGGCTTTAGAGCAAACTGAAGGACCAGTATTAATTATTGCTGGTGCAGGTTCAGGAAAAACTAAGGTCTTAACAAATAAAATAGGATATTTAGTAAATGAGAAAAACATAAGACCATGGAATATATTAGCAATAACATTTACTAATAAGGCTGCAAATGAAATGAAAGACAGAGTAAGACCTTTCTTACCTGATGTTGATTCTTTTTGGATTGGAACATTTCATTCAATATGTGTTCGAATATTAAGACAAAATATAGATAGATTAGGATTTAATTCTAATTTCAGTATTTTTGACACTATTGATCAAAGAGCTGTTTTAAGAAGAATAATAAAAGATAGAGAATTAGATTCAAAAGAATATTCTGATAGGGCACTACAATATCAAATTTCAAATTGGAAAAATGATATGTTAACAGCAGATGAAGTTATGGCTAAATATGCTTTTACAGATAGAGATAAGATTATTGCTGAAATATATTTAGAATATCAAAAGAGATTAAAGGAAAGTAATTCGATAGATTTTGATGACATTATAAATTATACAAATCAAATCTTTGAAGAAAATCCTGATGTATTAAGTAAATATGCAGAAAAATTTCAATATATTTTAGTTGATGAATATCAAGATACTAATAAGGCACAATTTAAATTAATAAAACAATTATCAAGTTTTCATAAAAATATAACAGTTGTAGGTGATAATGATCAAGGAATTTATGCATTTAGAGGTGCAGATATTTCGAATATCTTAAATTTTGAAAAAGATTTTAAGGATGCGAAAATTGTTAAATTAGAACAAAATTATAGATCAACTAAGAATATATTAAATGTTGCAAATTCTGTAATAAAAAATAATAAGGTTAAATATCCTAAAAAACTTTGGACTGAAAATGATGAAGGAAGAAAAACTCAAGTTTATTCTGCAAGAGATGAATATGATGAAGCTAGATATATTGCTCAAAAAATAGATAGTTTAAAATATGAATTTGGATACAAGTATAGTGATTTTGCTGTACTATATAGAATGAATACACAATCAAGAGTATTAGAAGATATTTTAGTAAGAGAAAGTATTCCATATCAAATAATTGGTGGATTAAAGTTCTATGAAAGAAAAGAAATTAAAGATGCAATTGCATATTTAAGGTTAATAAATAATCAATCAGATAATATTAGTTTTTTAAGAGTGATTAATGAACCTAAAGAACTGATATAAACACTAGACATTAAGTACGAGATTATATATAAAGATAATGCATTAATT
>CAZMFV010000052.1:0-5382 GCA_964565695.1 uncultured Lachnospiraceae bacterium | reverse complement strand
TACCCACTAATAATACACCCTTAGGTATTCTTGCACCCATGTCTATATACTTTTTAGGATTTTTCAAGAAATCAACAACTTCTTCAAGTTCTTCTTTTTCTTCTTGTATTCCTGCTACATCTTTAAAATTAACTTTAACCTTATTATGTTCATCAAATCTTCTTGCTTTTGATTTAGAAAAATTGGTTCTAGCTTGATTAGCATTTTCTCCAGCATTTTTCATTCCACCTGTTACTAGCATTATGATAAACATAGGCATTAAGATAACACCTACTAACATTAAAATAGGCACACCTATTCTTAATGCTTTAGAAAATGTATTTTCTTCTTCTTGTGTAATCTTTAAACTACCTTCACTAATTTCATCAGAAACTTCATTAAGGAATATTTGTTTATCTGGTATTTGTACTGTATTAATATTCTTAGTTCCAACAAATTTAAACTCTACTTTATCAGAATCATATCCTATCGTTATTTCTTCTATTTTTTCTTCTTTAATTGCCTGAATAAATTCAGTATAATTAATTTGCTTAATTTGAGATTTTATTATTACATCTGAAATCAAAACAACAGCTAATATTATTGATATCCACAATATCATTGTTCCTAATTTTTTTCTCAAATTAACCTCCATTTGACTATTATTTCTTCTGATTTTATTCTATTTTATGAGACAATATTTTGCAATAAAACATATATAATGTATTGAAAAAGAAATATTAAATAATAAGAACAAGAGATGTCTCTTGTTCTTATCTTATCTTGTCTTGTCTTATCTTATTTTTTATTTAATTTATCTTTCTTCTTCAAAGTCTAATTTATCTAAGAAGTAAATTGCAACAAATCCTGTTCCCATTACTATAACAAAGTAAACTATATACATTATTATATCTGCATCATAATTTGCTTCTGGATTCTTTTCTAACAAACTAACATGTACTTCTTCATATTCTTTTTCTAATACTTCAATAATGAAATTTCTTTCATCATCAGAAATCTCTTTAGCTTTTAATCTAAATTCTGTTCCAAAAGATCCTACAGCTTCTATTTCATATTTTTTCTTTATATCTTCTTTTTTAAATGCTTCTACTATATTCTTTTTAACTTCTCTAGCTTCTGCACCTTTTGTAATTCCTATAGTTACTGTTTCATAGTCTCCTCTTATTGAAGACTTAACAAAAATTGTATTTAAAATAGATACAATAGCCATAATTACTATTAGAATTATTATTTGTTTTATATATTGTTTTATTATTTTTTTCATATCATCCTACCTTAAAATGTTCTTAGCAAAAATATAATTAAATATTATTAGAATTATTTCTCCCAAACAGATTATTTGTCCAAAAGAACTTAAATCTGTTTCTTTAGAGAATGTTAATATTATTCCAGCAATAATTAATAATATTGTATTTTTTGTTATTAAGAATATGTTTTTATTTATATTAGTTTCATTTTTTTCTTTCACATCTTTTAATACATATAGAGTAAGTATAAATTGAATTATATATATAACAACTAATGC
Source organism: uncultured Lachnospiraceae bacterium (assembly GCA_964565695.1). Taxonomy (GTDB): domain Bacteria; phylum Bacillota; class Clostridia; order TANB77; family CAG-508; genus CAZCCM01. The sequence continues at coordinate 3,857 of CAZMFV010000052.1, read as the reverse complement.
TATTATTGATGGTATAGTAAAGGCAATATTTGTATATTTAAATATTGCAAATAATACTACTAAAAATACTAAAGACATATACCATGCTAGTAGACCATTAGATCTATATAATACAATTGAAAGAACTAAAAGACCTAATGAAATAGCTGCAATAATACTTATTAATATAGTAATATCAATTTTATCAATTGCTGAAACTAATCTAGTTTCTTTAAAAATTTCATATCTAACAGGTTCTACTCCACCTCTAATTATAGATGCTAATTCTTCTGCTTCTAATAAGGCTTCATCGATTTCTTTTTCTGTTAATTGATTTGTTTCTTTTGATAAAGGAATTGTTAATGAACCACTATTAATAGGTTCTTCAAATGCACCCATTGATATTGGTTCACCATCAACAGTCATATATAATGCTGCTGTTTCAGTAATATTTAGTTCAGTCTCATTTTCAGCTGCTTCTTTGCGTAATTCTTCTAATTCTTCTTCACTTAAGTCTCTATCTCTTTGTACATATTTTGATGTAATATCAGATAGTATTTTTTTACCCTCTTTATCAAATTCAAATTCTATAACTACACCACCAGTTTCATGTATATATGGTGTTAATTTAGTTATATGAGTATTGTTTAAGTATTCTTTTCCAGTCTTAGAATCTATTACAGCAAATTCGCCCCTAGTTTCAATAACTCTTTTAACTTTTTCAAGTTTTTCTGATTCTTTTTCATTAATATCAGAAAATCTTAAAACAATGCTTCCAGTTTCTGTATTAGTAGTTATATCAAAGTCATTTACACCCGCTCTTTTTAATCTATCAATTATGATTTTTTGAGAAAGTTTAAAATTTTCTTCTGTAAGAATATCTTCTTCATTTACAGGCATTTTAACTGTTGCTAATTTTAAGTTTTTTACATCCTTATCTGGTGTAAATTCATAATCTTGTAATTCTAATGGACCATCTTTTGCTTCAAGCCCATATTCAGCACCTCTATCATATGGTGCTTCTCTTATAATATTGTCATCTTTATCAGTAATAACCTTTTTTGTAACTTCATTTTCATTTGGTTTTACAATTAATTCTCTGGTACTAGCAAATGCTCCACCAGTTTCATAAGTATAGTCTGAAATAAATCTTTTGTCATGAGTCATATATATTAGGAATATTGCTAATAACATAACAATAGTTAATATCAGTGTATAAATAGTTTTAGTTGTTCTTCTGTTCATAATCTCCTCTTTATTTAAGTAAATTTATTTTAATTGTTTTTTCATTTTTATTAGTTTTGATTCATATTAGTATTTTGATTATTATTATTTGAATCTGTATTTATATTTGTATTCATGTTTTCATTATTATCATTCTGATTCTGATTCTGATTTTGATTTACATTGTCAGAATTAGTATCTTGAATATCTTCCACATTTTCATTGATTGGTGGAGTTTCTGGTACTGCTCTTTTAACTTCATATTTAGTATTATTATCATCAACACCAATTGCATAATATTTCATTACACCATCTTCTGATAGTCTATATATTCTTTGATATGGATATGGTGGAGAATATGGTAATGCAGTTCTTCTAGTAGTTGGATTAGAGCTTATAATATAGTATACATATCTTCCCGATAACATAGATTTAACTACAAGTCCTCCATAACCTGTTTCATCTGGTACTATAAGTAGACTTTCACCTTCAGGTATATGATTTGGATTAGTAACATATCCTTCTCTATTTAATCTAGTTATTTTAGCTAAATTTTCCTCAGGTGTTGCTGATGATGGGAAATATGTTAGATCATTAAATCCTCTATATTCTAAATCAGCTTTTTGTTCCTCTGTAAATTTAACTTCATTTTTATTACCAACAGTAATAACTTCCGGTTTTCTATAGCCTATATCTAAATATCCACCTATTTTAGATCCTATTATTTCTCCTGGATTATCTAAATCAAAAATATACCATCTTAAATTCTTTCTTGCAGGAATTAAGCTGTCAAAGAATATCTTACCAGTAGAAATTCCTGGGAAATTATCAGCATTAAATCCTATTTCATCATATTCAACGTGAACAATAGGCTCAGCCTTATCTTTTGATGAATCTAGAACTCCTTTTTTCCCTTCAATATTTGTTACAATATATAGGTCTCTATCTGGAATATATGATTCAATTGCTTCAAAAGAACCTGGTTGTATAACATCTGCAGCCTTATCTATATTTATTAATCCAAATGCATCTTGTTGACTTATAACAAATAGATTTTTATTACTTTGTACATATCTAACATCTTTATATGATTCACTAATTTGACTTCTAAATGAACCATTTTCATAAACATATACACCATAATCTGGATCATTAGGCTTTGTTGTACTAATAAAATAACCATCTATGATTGCTCTTCTATTTTGATAGTTTGGATTTAAATGCAAGTTTTCTCTGTTTAATGCAATTGCATAATTTCTTTCTAAATGTTCTATAGATTCAAAGTAAATTGAGTTTCCAACCTTTGTATATTTTAGATTGAAAATATAATTAATATCTTGTATTGCTACAAATTGATTATTATTCATTTCTCTTGTTTCTGCAGATAATGTAAATTCTTCACTTGATCTTTTTTTATTATCAATATCTTGTATTTCAATTTCTTTAACACCATCACGTTCTTCTTCAGGTGTTAAAATCATATTTCCATTTACATCATATCTATAGTAATTTTGTTTAACTAATGTGAATTTTACCATCTTATCAGATTCTTTTTGTAATTGAATAACTTCATATGGTGACTTAATATGCATGTAATTTGTATCTTGATTAACATTTCCATTAAGTAAATATTCACCTGTACTATATTTAAATGAAGGTAGGATTTTAGTCATTTCTCTTAAATTAACATATGTTTCTTCACCAAAATTATATGTTAATCTATCTGATGTTATTTCTCTACCATCTAATATAATTTTATCTCTATTCTTATCTAAAACCTTTAATGCTACAAATGCAATAATAAAAATTAATAAAAGAACACCTACAATTATAAGTCCTTTTCTTAATAATTTTATTTTGTTTTCTCTTTCTTCTTCGAAACCCTTCAAAGTAGTACCTCCATTAGCTTTTATAGTTTTTATAAAACTCCTTTTTAAAGTCTAAAAAGCTATCATTTTCTATTTCTATTCTAATCTTTTCAACTAGTTTAGTCAAGAAATATAGATTATGTATAGACAATAATTGGTCTGCTAAAGGCTCTTTTGCCTTAATTAAATGTCTTATATATGCTCTCGTATAATTCTTGCAAGAATAACATGAGCAACCTTCTTCTATAGGTCTAAAATCTCTGGCATATTCTAAATTCCTAATAGTTAAATCACCTTTAGCTGTCATTGCTTGACCATGTCTTCCAACTCTTGTTGGATGTACACAATCACACATATCTATTCCTCTTTCAAATGATTCTATTAGGTATTCCGCTGTCCCAACACCCATATTATATCTAGGCTTATCTTCAGGTAGTAATGGAAGAGTATAGTCTAAAACTTCATTCATTAGTTCTAAAGGTTCACCTACAGATAATCCTCCAACACTATAACCATCGAAATCTAATTCAACTAAATCTTTTGCAGATTTTTCTCTTAAATCCTTATACATCCCACCTTGAACTATTCCAAATAATGCTTGCTTTGGATTGCTATGTGCTTCCTTACCTCTTTTAGCCCATCTAGTAGTTCTATCAGTAGAGATTTTTGCATATTCATATTCTGCAGGATATGGTATACATTCATCAAATGACATTATTATATCTGCACCAAGGTCATTTTGTATTTGTATTGCTTTTTCTGGTGTAAACATATGTTTAGATCCAT
>CAZMFV010000051.1:0-5509 GCA_964565695.1 uncultured Lachnospiraceae bacterium | reverse complement strand
TTTTTTATTTTAATTAATGTTTCAATAAGAAGATCTGCACCTATAGAAGCTAATTTTTCAAATAAGCTTCCTGATGTATCATTTTCTTCTATAATAACTTCTTTTTGTAAAAGAATATCACCTTCATCCATTTTTTCATTCATATACATTGTAGTAATCCCTGTTGTTTTTTCTCCATTTATTATAGCCCATTGAATAGGTGCAGCACCTCTATACTTAGGAAGTAATGAACCATGTACATTAACACTTCCTTTTTTAGGTATGTCTAATATACTCTTTGGAAGAATCTTTCCATATGCTACAACTACAAATACATCTACATCTAAACTTTTTAATTCTTCTTCTAACTCAGTATTATCTCTTAAAGACTTTGGTTGCAATACTTTTATATTATGTTCTAATGCTAGATCTTTTACAGGTGAAGAAGTCATAATTCTACCTCTTCCCTTTGGTCTATCTTCATTAGTTATAACTGCTTTTATATTAAAATCTTTTGCTGCAATTAATTTTTCTAATGATTCCGCTGCAAAAGTAGGTGTTCCCATAAAAACTATATTCATTTAATCCTCTTTCTATTTCGTCTTTTCCCTTGATTTTTTTACCTTTTTAGTGCATAATATATAGTAGATTTAAATTTTTTATTTTAAAATAGAATAATAGACGAAAGGTTTAATATGAATAAATTATATAAGAAATTAAAAACAGATGCAAATACTTTCTGGGGTTTTATATTAACTCTATTAAGTATCTTTTTAGCTGTTGATCGAACTGTTGAAATGATTTTAATGATGGTTACAGGTGTAGGCTACTCATACTGGAGTATGTTCACTTATGCCTTTGTGTTCTTATTACCATTCTTAACATTCAAGATAATGTTAGAATCTAAATTTATGACACATGACAATTTTAAAGTTTCATTATTTGTATTCTATGGTTCACTTTTTGCTATATATGTGTCTGCCTTTGCAGCCCAATTAATCAATCAAAGTGCTTGGCTTTTATTTTTATCAGTTCCAGGTTATGAAACTATAGTTCATGAAGACTTGCAACTTATAAAATCTGCATTTACTGCACTTTCATTAATAGCACCATTTTATGCCATAGATAAAATCTATTTCTGGTTTAGATGGTTTGTTGTAGAAGATGATGAGTTCTATGATGGTCTTATAAAACAAGATGGTTTTAAACTTGGACCTTCATTAAAGAAAACAGGACCATATTCTTTTGAAGCAATGATTGCTAGAGATAAAATCGAAGGTAATTTTGCTGTTATGTCAGAAGATGGTAGATTCCAACATACATTAGTAGTTGGCCCTACAGGTTCTGGTAAAACAACTCTATATATAGAACCAATGATTGCTAAAGATTTAGAAAAGAAATTCTTTTTTAGAAATGCAGTTAAATCATTATCATATTCATTATTAAAAGCTAATATAGCTCGTATTAAACCTGAATATCAAAATATAGACTTAAACTCTAGATTTAATTTAGATATGATAGAACCAATACCAGGAAGAGAAAAATTATTCCATACTTATTTAGCTAAAATCAAAACTAGTTTAAATGAAGATGACATGACAGCTAAAGATTTAGGTTTAGTTTATTTATCTCCTGAAATTGAATCAATAGAAAAGCTAATGAAGATAGCAGATAATTATGGTATTGATTACAAGATTATTGATCCATTAGACCCAGATGGCTATGGTATCAATCCTTTCACTAATCCTGATCCAGCAGGAGCTGCAGTTGCTGTTTCGGCAATGGTAAACTCTTTTATATCAGCAGGTACTGGTGAAACAATGTTAAAAGAAAACTTTGATGCAACTAGAGCAGTTGAAAATGTTTCAATATTACTTCAAATTGCATACAAGAAAAAATATGGAACAATGTTACCAACAATAGAAGATGTTTATAAACTTCTTTCTAATTTCGATTTAGTTCAAGCATTAGTTGAAGAATTAAAAGAAGATCCAGAAATAGCTAAAGAACATGCAATAAGATTTGCATATTTAGAAAAGAACTTCTATAGAGATTCACCTGGTAGAGCTAAAACTGAAGAGAATGTAGAAATGGCTGTAGCATTAATAGAAAACTTCTTAACAAGTAAGCCAATGAAAAATATATTTGCTAGAAGACAAAAAAATATTGATTTTGCTAAATCAATGGCAAATGGTGATGTTATATTTATTTGTACAAGAAGAGCTAGAGTAAGTGGAACAGCTTATGATATGTATCAAATGTTTGTTGCATTAGCTCTTAGATTCTTAACAGGAGGTATAGTAAAGAAAATAGATGTACCTGGTGAACCAATTCCGTACTTTATGTATTTTGATGACTTTGGACCATTTATATCTGATAAAAATGCTGAATTATTCTCAACTGCTACAAAGAGCAAGGTAGGAATTACAATCTCAGTACATAATTTAGAACAAATTAAAAAAGCAGCAAATCACTTTACATATCTAAATGCTTTAAGAAACAGAATTATAATGGCTGGACTTACATTCCCTGAATGTAAATTCTGGGCTGATGATGATTTCCCTGTTGTTAGAGTTTGGTCTAAAGTGGGGCATTCTACAGATGATAGTTCAATTGAAGCAATGATGAATGAAGATATGTCTAAAGCACATCTAGAATGGGTAAGTGTTGTAAATCCTGGAGAGATGTTTGTTATGGGACCAACTACTGTTGCATTTAGAGTTAAGAATACAAGTAGCAGATATACTGCAGGTATGGGTAAGTTAAGTACAATTGATAAAAAACATTTTGAACCTGCTGAAGTTAAAACTTATGACTTTAATGCTATTGCAAGCAAGGCTAAAACAACTAAGTCTTCTAAATTTGCTAATCCTCTTTCTAAAAGAAAGAAAGGAACTACTGTTGATGAATCTTCTGATTCATTTGCAGATGATGACACAGATATATTAAATAATGATGAAGTTGATATTGATCCAATTAAATATAATAAAGGATTAAATAGAAAAAAGAATAATTAATAAATTACTATTCTTAAACATTAAGAATAATATAATAGAATAATAAAGTAATATAATATAAATTGATAAATAAAAAAAGCTCAAATGAGCTTTTTTTATTCTATTCTTTTTTATTCTATTATGTACTTTATATTTTATGCTTTGCGCTTTGTTCTTTATATTTCTTAGCCTTATCTTATCTCTTCTTAATTATTTTTCTCTAGCTAATAATATCAATCTATCTTTAGCTGCATTGGTACAAGTAGATAAAGAAACTTCTACCTTACCATTAGTATTTCTAGTAATATATTTTGAGTCTGAAGGTTTAACTGTCATCTTCTTATATATTACATACTCTATCTCAACACCTCTATTATCTTTTATAAATACTGAATCTCCTACTTTAAGTGTATGATTTCTTGAGAAGAACATCCAATTTCTCCAATTATGTCCTTGCAGAGTAGTATTACCTGTCTTGTTTAGTCCACTGTCAGTTGTAAGCATTCCTATACCCTTCTCAAGCACCTTTTCACCTGATGGAGTATATATTGGATATCTTATATTAGTTTTAGGTATTCTTATGCTACCAACCAATTTAGGAGCAAATAACCTATCTAATTCTGGATTACCAGAAGAATGATATAGTGATTCATTTACAATTTGATTATTTTCTTTTTCTTTCTCTTCTTCTTCACTTTCATTAATCTCACCATTTCTTACTTTTTCTTCATATTCAGCAAGAGTCAGTGTAGGAGTATTTCTATCAAATTGTTCTATTTCTTCAAGTGCATCTCGATTAATTTTTAAATTCCTAAAATAAGAATAACCGTAGTAAGTTACAATACCTACTACAGTTAATATAATTACTATTAAAATAAAGGTTAATAGATTTGATGTTTTATTCATAATCACCTATATTGATTTCTATTCTTGATCTAATTGTCCTGGAGTTAGTCTAGCATGAACTACAGTTCTATTTACTACATTATCTGAACAAGTTGAAAGTGTTATTTCTGGCAGATTATTTGTGTTTCTATGTAAAAATCCTTTTTCTTGATCAGTATGTGTTACTACTTCATATACTTCATATTCATAACTTCTCTTACTCTTCTCATCTTTAACAGTTAATTTGTCTCCGACTTGCACATTGTATAAATTTGAAAAGAATTTATCATTCTTATAATTATGTCCTTCAACAAAAGCAACTGGTGGTTCATTTAATGCACCTTGAGAAAGTGTAATAGACTTATCTAAATTCGTATCAGTTGTTTTATATAGTATAGGTAGATTTAGTTTAATACTAGGTATTATTAAATCACCAACTACTTCTACCCCTTGAAACGTTCTTTTTTTAGACGAAATTTGAGAACCTGGATTCCAAGGATCTGTTAAAATTAAGTCACTATCACCAAATTCTTCATCTCCTGGTTTAGTCTCAATTCCTATAGAACTAGTATTTTTTTGATTCTCATCAAAAAGTTTATTAGCATTATATTTATCTACTAATTTTTTAATTCCAAATCCTAATAAAATAACTACAACAATAGAAATTGATGCAATTAATATTATCGTAATAGTTTTATTCATTTTATCTTTTTGAGCAAAACTATCCACTGGTCCTTCAGATTCAACTTCTTCTGGAACTAATTCTGGAATTTCTTCAATTTCATGTTGTGGTAATTTGTCTTCTTCTAATAATTCTTCTTCCAGATCCATGTCTGGCATATCACCTAATTGATTTTTCATAACCAACCTCCATAAAAATATTATACACTATTTCATCAAATCTTCAAATTCTTCAGATTCAATCTTTTCTTTTTCTAAAAGTATTTCAGAAATTTTTTCTAATTTATCTTTATTTTGACTTAATATTTCTGTAGCTTTTTCATATGCATTGTCAATTATATCTTTAACTTCATTATCAATTAAAGAAGCAGTTTGTTCACTTAGAGATTTATGTGTACTTATATCTCTTCCTAAAAATACTTCTTGATCATTTGATCCATAATGAATTGTACCTACATTATCACTCATTCCATATTTAGTAACCATGTCTCTTGCAATCTTACTTGCTCTTTCAATATCATTACTTGCACCTGTAGATATGTCACCAAATTCTACTTCTTCAGCAACTCTTCCACCTAAAAGTGAAACTATTGTTTCTTCCATTTCAAGTTTAGACATAAATGATTTATCTTCAGTATTTTTATACATTGTATAACCACCTGCCATACCTCTTGGTACAATTGAAATTTGATGTACCTTTTCTTGAGTAGGTAAGAAATATGAAACCACAGCATGACCAGCTTCATGGAATGCTACTAGTCTTTTTTCTTTATCACTCATTACTCTTGATTTCTTTTCAGGTCCCATACTAACTTTAATCATGGCTTCTTCAACATCAACCATTTCAATTGCAGTCTTATCATATCTAGCTGCTAATAATGCTGCTTCATTTAATAGATTTTCTAAATCTGCACCTGCAAATCCTGATGTATTTTTAGCTATTACACTTAAATCAACATCATCTGCAA
>CAZMFV010000050.1:0-5509 GCA_964565695.1 uncultured Lachnospiraceae bacterium | reverse complement strand
AGCGCGCGGTTTGGGACCGTGAGGTCGCAGGTTCGAGTCCTGTCACCTCGACCAATTAGAGAAGGTTTGTAGTAAAAAACTACAAGCCTTTTTGTATGTATAGGAATAATTATAAATATACTGTATAATAAATGTATAACAATATTAAAAGGAGAGTACATGGAAGAAGTAAAAGAAGAAGAAATGATTCGTAAAGGTAAAATAGTTGATGTAATACATGAAGCAGAAGACTATTATAGAATAAAAATAGAATATGAAGGAGAAATGGGCTGGATACCAGGACAATATCTAAGCCATACATTATTAGATGTAGAAATAAATGGAAGTAAAAGAAGAACATTTTCAATTGCATCAATACCAAGTGAAGGATTTGTACTAGTAGGTTTTAGAACTAATAATAAACCAAGTGCTTTTAAACAACATGTAATAGAAAATGGAATAGGAACAGAATTAAAAATAAAAGGACCAGATGGTGATTTCATATTAAAAGATGATACAAGACCAGTAATCTTGTATGCATCAGGTGTTGGAATAACTCCAATATTTTCAATGTTAAAAGATAAGAATAGCTATAATGGAAGAAAGATTCATTTCATACATGCATCAGACTCACATTATTTATTTAAAGAAGATATTGATCCAATATTAAAAGAACATCCAGAAGTAGAATTTAAATACACAAGAACAATAGAAGAAACACAAAATGAATTAATAAGATTAGCAAAACTATATGGAAATAAAGCATACTATTATAACTCAGGAGCACCAGCTGTTGTAGAAAGTGTAAGTCTATTACTAATAGAAAATGGAATAGATGTAGAGAATTTAGTAAATGATTCATTTATGGGATACTAATAATTTATAAATTAAACCTTATTTAGTTTAAAGAGTGTGTCATGTAGTGTGTAAGACGTAAAGTATAGATTCTAAAAGATAAGATTAAAGATATACTATGTAATTTAGGAATAAAATAAAAAATAAAAACAAAAAAAGACAGTTTAACTGTCTTTTTTATTATTAATTATATAATTAAATTTAATTTGACTTAACTAAACTTAATTTACTATATAAATTAAATTGTTTAATTTTGTTTTGTTTTACTTTACTTTGTTACTAATTATTTCTTAGTAATTTTTGTAATAACAAAAGTTCCTTTATTTAAAGTTTGATAATCATCTTTATCAACATCATTAAACAGTTCAAATCTTGTTCTTTCACCTGGTTGTAAATCCAATGCTTCAAATGTTTCTTCATATAATAGTTTTTCTTTGTATTCAATGCTATCATCATCTTCATCAGGTCTATGTCCAAATGCTTTAATTTCAATTTCATAGCTTTGTGGTTCTTCAGTCTTATTAGTTAAATTAACTGGTGAATAACCTGTAGTTTCTCTCCCATAAAGAATCATAAATCCTAAAGTACCAACTCTAAGTTCATCATCTAATATAGCTTGTGTTTCTTCATCAACAACTACATCTTCTAAATAGATATTGTCATCAACTACTGCTGGTTCTTTCTTTAGTAAAAAGAATGTTGCTAAAGCAGCAGCTATAAGAACTACTACAATTGCAATGATAATAAAAATGTTTTTCTTTTCCATAAATACCTCCCTGTATTTAAAAATATATTTTATTTATATTTAGTTTAATTTATGTTATTTTCTTTTCTTTATTTAACTTCATTAACAATTGATTTTATATCATCAAGTATAAAACTACCTTTTTGTGAATGACCATTTTCAAAAGTTTCATTTGGTTTTAAAGAATCAATCTTATTAAATGATGTTGCGAATTTTTGACCATCAGAATTTTCTCCAATAATTGCAAATTGAATATTCTCTACATCTTCAGAAGAGATATTTGTTAAAACATAGTCAATTCTAGTAACCATTTCACCATCTTCTGTTTTACCTTCAGGCTTAGCAGTTATTTCTACTTTAATAATATCTGCATATGCTTCATCTGTTTTAAGTGTAGATAGATCAATATTATCATTTAATGGAACTGCATGTCTTACTATATTGTTTTCAATACCTAGTATAGAATTTTCATTATCTTGACTATCTAAAATATCATCAATATTATCTTCATCTTTAGAATCAATATTTTGTTCTAATTCATCTGGAATATTTTCTCCATCAATTGCAGTATGATCAAATACTAAAGTATTCATAATCATAACTGTTAGCAATGCTAGAACAGATAATAATAGAGCTATTGTTGGTAGATTCTTTTGTTCAGAATTTAAAATAGCCATAGATGATAAAACGATAAGCATTATTGATAAAATAAATGCTACTAAATTAAATATTGAGAAAAATGATAAAACTATTGCAAATAATGACATTATTAAAACAATAATTCCTAGAACATTTCCTTTTACATCAAAACTTAAAATTTCTTCTTTCATAAAATACCTCTTTTGTTTATCTAATTAGAGAATATCATATAGGATGTCTAATTTCAATTTTACTTAATCTAAGAAATGACCAAATCTCGCTTTTTCTTCATAATTAATATTTAAAAGATTTAAATCTCTTATAATATTTGAAACACTACATTCTGAATAAAGTTTTTCTGGAACTGGTAAATAACCTTCATCACTTTCTATATTAATAGAAAGGGGATTCTTAATACCAATTGCATATGCTAATTGAACTTTACACCAATTAAGATGTGAATATGTATTCAAAATATCTTTAGCAATTTCTCTAGCCTTATATGCACCACTTTTATCAACCTTTGTTGGATCTTTACCACTAAAAGCTCCACCACCAACTGGTATAAAAGAGTGATAACTATCAACAACTATCTTTCTACCAGTTAATCCTGCATCACCATCAAATCCACCTATTTCAAATCTACCAGTTGGATTAATTAAATAGTTTTCTACTTCTACACCAAAACTAGCACAAATCTCATCAGCTGTTAATCTAAGAAGACTATCAGTTTGTCCTCTTTCTTTTTCAGTATTTTGGTAGCAAATAGTAAAGTATTTAATTTTAATTAATTTATCTCCATTATATAGTCCTGTTATTTGAGCCTTACCATCAGCTAAAAGTCTAGGATCAGTCATTCTTAACTCATCATATGCTTGTGCAAATCTTTGAAGAATAACCATTGCTGTTGGAAGATATTCATCAGTATCTCTACATGCATAGCCAAACATCATACCATTATCACCAGCACCACCTACTTCAGAATTAGTACCTAATGCTATATCAGGTGATTGTTTACCAATATTATCAATTATTTCATAATCTGCATTGTATCCTACATCTGATAATACCCTTCTTGTAATTTCTGGAATATTTAAATTAGCATTTGTTGTAACTTCACCTGTTATAAATATCTTGCCCTTTCCACCTACAACTTCAATCCCACATCTACTGCTTTTGTCTTGTTTAAGACATTCGTCTAAAATTGCATCAGATATTTGATCACATACCTTGTCAGGGTGTCCTCTAAATACAATTTCATTACTAAAAACTCTCATTTTCTCTCCTTGTTTTTGTATTACATCTAAAAGAAAAAATACCCAAGATAACTTGAGTATAGTTATCTTATCAACTAGTTTTACCACCTAATTTAAATAGGTTGGTGTGACTTCATAGGGCTAGTCCCTCAATCACTCTTTATAAGATGTTGAATAAAGTATACTACTTGGAAAAAATAAATTCAAGTAAAATAAATTCAAGTAAAATAAATTGAAGCAAAAACATATAAGAAAAAATTTCAACCTATATAAAAAGCAAAACACCATAGACAATTGTCTATGGTGTTTTAGTAGCAACAGATTAAACAGAATATACTCTTTGAGCTAAGCCTGCTAATATGTCGGATTCTTGGAAAAATATTAGAGCATGTAAAAGCATACTGACTCTTTTAAAAGAAATAAAACAGTATTTTTTATTACTGTCTAAGTCTTGTAAGAGAATATAAATCCCTTTAATATTAATTAGCTTTAGCCTTAAATCATCTTTGTCTTCATCGCCTTTAGCTATAAAGACTATGTCTGGAATAGAATGACTAGAGTCATCTTCCATTTCTTCTAAGATTAAAGAATCATCTAGATAATCTGAATGTTCCTCAATAATCTCTGGGTCATTATAAAAGTAAAGAACAGAGTCTTCACCTTTCTTAGTCTTTAAAGACCTTAATACCCGAAATTCTACACCTGTTGCTACTTTCTTTGAAACAATTTCTTTCATACAATTCCTCCTCTTAAAATTTTTACTAGGATTAACGACAAATACTATTATAATATAGCATAAAAAGCCTAATTTATCAACAAATACAAAGAAAACTATAGATTAATTTAAATTTAACAATGTGTTTAAATTAATATTTAATATTTCAATAATCTAAAAATAATGTTAAGATAGAAATATAAAAATAAGGGGATAGGTAGAAAATGGTATTCTTTTTTTCAGGAACAGGTAATTCTAAATACATAGCTAAAAAGATAGCTAATGCTTTAAATGATAAAATTAAATGTATTGCAGAAACTTTAAATGAAGGGATGTTAGAATTTGATTTTAAAGAAGAAGAAAAGATAGGAATGGTATTTCCTACCTATTATTTTGGAACACCACTTATTGTAGAAGAATTCTTTAAATTATTAGAAAAAATTAATGAAAAAGAAAATCTTAAAAACAAATATATTTATATAATATACAATTATGAAGCTGGTGGTGGAGGTATTGAATCTAAGATTGAATCATCATTTAAGAAAAAGAATCTAAAACTTTCATATATTGACTCAATTAAAATGCCAAATAATTTTTCTATATATTATGATCTTCCAAAAGAAGAACAAGATGAAGAAAGACTTGTTTTAGCAGATGAGAGTTTAGATGAAGTAATTAGGAATATAAGAAGTAAAAAAGAGAATAAAGCAAGTAAAAACTTAATAGGAAGAATGATTAGCTTTTTTATGTATCCATTTTACAAATATGGAAGAAATACAAGAAGATTTTATGCTGATGACAAATGTATTAATTGTGAACTATGTAAAAGAGTATGTCCTATTAATGCAATAGAAATGAAGGATCAAAAACCTGAATGGATTAAAGATAAATGTGAATATTGTCTAGCTTGCTATAATAGATGTCCAACAGATGCTATACAAATAGGAAGGTGGACTGTAAATAGAAGAAGATATTATAATCCAAGATTAAAAGTGAAAAAATAAAATATAGATTAAACAATAAAGACTTAAAATATAGCAAGAAAAAGAAAAACATGATATATTAAAATAAGTAATAGAAGGAGGACTCTATGAAAAGAAATGTTTTTAAAATCCTTTATGTAGTATTGCTTTTAGCTATGATATTTTTAGCTGTTAAAGGTTTTACACAAGGAAAAGGAGCACCAGAGGAAATAGCAGAAAAAATAGTTATAGTAGAAGATGCTAAGATTTTAGAGGAAAACGAAGGAAAATTAGTTTTAATATCAGGTAAAATGGAAACAGATACTGTATTAGAATTTGAAGATGAAGGTGTTAAAGT
>CAZMFV010000049.1:0-5682 GCA_964565695.1 uncultured Lachnospiraceae bacterium | reverse complement strand
ACACACGACCGTACGGGTATGAACCGTATGCTCTAGCCAACTGAGCTACTTCGCCGTATAAACTATATTATAAAAGAAAGGTTGAAAAAAGTCAAGATGGAAGAAGCATTAATAGAAGCAGTATTATTTTTATCTGGTGAACCAATAGATATTAAATCTATTTCTAATATTATAAAAAAAGAAATAAATGAAACAGAAGAAATATTAGAAGAAATGATTCAAAAGAAAAACGATTTAAAGTCTGGTTTAATCATAGTAAAATTAGAAAATAAATATCAAATGATTATTAGAGATGATTTGTATGATGTGCTATCAGAATTTTTTGATACTAGAAGACCATATTCTTTATCTAATGCAGCAATGGAAACGCTTTCTATAATTGCATATAATGAAAACATAACAAGAACTCAAATTGATGCAATAAGAGGAGTAAATTCTGATGGAGTTGTAACAAGACTTTTAGATTATGAATTAATAGAAGAGTCTGGTAAAACAGATCAACCAGGAAGACCAATGGGTTATACTGTAACTGATAAGTTTTATCTAACATTTGGAATTTCTAATAAAGAAGAACTTCCATTACTACCTAAGATTGATCTTGAAAACCTTAAATTAGAAGAAGATTTAGAAGAATAAATATTAATATAGTTAATGTAAATAAACAGTTTTAAAACTCTAAATATAAAAATAAATTTAAAACGCCTATTATATTTTATAAGAATGTTAAAGTATTCTTATAATTGTAAATATAGGTGTTTTTTTCTTGAAAAAAGAATTTAAACAAGATATAATTACAGTAGTAATAGAATGTTAGGAGATATGAAAGATGAACGAATCAGTAAATCTTGAAGACAGACAAGCTTATGCTGAAGTGGATTTTATAATTCACAATATGAATGAAAAATATATTAATATGTTACCTAAAAAAATGTTAGATTTTTTTGAAACAGCAAAAGATCCAAATTATGAGGTGAAGATTAATCCTAAAGTACCTTTATATGAACAGTCTTTGAAAGATTATACTTTTGATTTGCTTAACATTTTAAATTTAAACTATTGGTGTCAGGATGATGAAAGAAAGAAAGAGATAATATCTATGCTTTCTGAATCAGAAGCTACACCTAAATTTGAAGAACAAATGAAAAGCAATCTTTTTACAGAGATTAGTGAAGAAGAAAAGAAATAAGAAAAAATAGGAAGTAATTATGAAAATGAATAAAAGAAGATTTACACTATTAATTATTTTTATGTTGATTTTAGTATTATCGATTAATGTTTTTGCTTCTAATGCAGACAATTATGTGACTGCTCCAGAAACAAGAATTTTGAATTCGGAAAATGATTTTAATCAAAATCAAAATTATATTCAAAACAATCAAAATCAAAATAATCAATTAAAACAAGAGAATAGTGCTCAAAATGATACAAATGTGAATTTTGAAAAACAAGAAGTTGAAGGAGATGCTATTCTTCCAACTAAACAAAAAACAGAACTTTTAAATATGAAAGATAAGTCTAGAACTTCTTTAGCTAAATATCAAGCTAAATATAAAAACAATGTGATTTATGGAACTATTGCCTATGTTTTAAATTTGGTAAGACTAGCTGCAGTACCTATTTTTATTGTTGGTTATTTAATCAGCATAGTTTATGAATTCATTGTAGGTATGAAGAGAAGAGAAATGGTGAGAAAAGGAAGAGGTATGAGAATTACTTTAGTATCAGCTTTTGCAATGGTACAAGTACTACCTTTGATTTTTGCAATTGTAATTAAATTTTGGGGGAACTAAGGATGAAGGTTTTGTTTGCTGTTAATAATGAGAGCATTTCAGAAACAATAATAAAAAAATATCAAAAAAGTTATGATGAATTATTAGAGTATAAAAATGTATACTATTATAATGCTATTATTAAAGAAATTCAGAAAGAAAAAGACTATGACATGATAGTTATTAGTGAAGATTTAGAAACTATTTCTTCAAATGATAGAAATAGAGTAGATGCATTTGTACTTGATAAATTAGAAAAAATAATTGATGTTTTTAAATTGGAAAGTATAGAACCCATCCCTATTTTATTTATCTCAAATGAAAAAAGAGGAATTAAAGACGAAATTCTTCCTACAATGTTTAATTTAGGAATATATAATGCATTGGTAGGAAAAGATCGTACAATAACTAAAATATGTGAAATTATAAAAAACCCTAGAAGTGAATCAGAAGCTAGAGTTTATTATAATTTAGGTGCTAAAGAAAGCATTAGTAAAGAAAAAGAGATTGTAAATCCTAGAGAAATTAACAATATTTTAAGACATTATAAAAAAATAATAACAATGCCTGATAGATTTAGTTCAAGTTTTGATAGGATTGCAAGCCAATATGATGACATACAATTAAAGTATATTATTGATAAGCTTCCTAAAGAAGTCACACAAGTATTAGATAGTGAAAGTAAAAAATACAAAGAAGTATTAAATATTGAAAGAGAAGAATTAGAAGAGGAACTGCAAGAAGAAATTCTAGAAACTTCTAAATCTAATATTGTTATTCCTGGTGAAGTTAGTAGAACTAAAATAAAAGCACAAACTAAATCTAAACCTAAGGCAAAGAAAGAAGTAAAAACACCAGTTGTAGAAAAAGCAAAAGAAGAAATTAAAGAAGTTGAACCAATTGAAGAAATAAAAGTTGAAGAAATTGTATTACCAGAAGAAGATATAGTTCTTCCTGTAGATGAAATAGAAGAAGATATTGATTTAGGAGATATTGTAATAGAAGCATCTGATGAAGATGATTTAGATATTTTTGGAGACCTAGATAAAACTTTAGAAATAGATGAAGAAGATGATGACTTTATTCCAATATTTGATGAAGATGATATAGATATTGATGAAGATATTTTATTAAATCTTGATGAAGAAGAAACTGTTGATGAAGTTGATACACTTGGTTTAGAAATTAGTGAAATTGATGATGAAATAAATATTTTTGCTGATGATCTTTTAGAAGATGAAACTGAAGATTTGGTAATACCAGGTATTGAGGACATCGAAGAATCAGAAGAAATTGAAGAAGTTGAAGTAAAACTTGTTGAAGAAGTTCCTACTAAAGAAGCTAAAAAAGAACCTGAAATCATTATAGAAGAACCAGTTGAAAATGTTAAAGAAAAAGAAATAGTATCACAAAGGAAAAAAGATTTTATCTTACCAGATCTATCTTCTGTATTGTCTAAAGATAAAAAAGTAGTAGTATTTGTTGGAACTAGTAAAAATGGAACATCATTTATAGTTAATTCTTTAGGAATGATGTTTGCATCAATTGGTATTAGAACAGCAATACTTGATATGACTTCTAATAAGAATAGTTATTATCTATCTACTAAAAATGATGAAAGATTAAGACAAGTAGCAATTGATTCAACTACTAAATTAAAAGAAGGAATTGCTGATGGTGTAGATGTTATAAGAGGACTAACTGTTTACACAGCACTACCAGGTGATAAAGAAGACTTTAGTGATTCACAAACAATTTTATCAACATTAGTAAAAAATTATTCTTTAGTATTAATTGATTCAGATTTTGATACAGACTTTGGATACTTTAGTGCAGCACAAGAAATATATTTAGTACAATCATTAGATGTACTAACAATACAACCACTTACTGCATTTTTAAAAGAATTATTAGATGCAGGTGTACTAACAACTGAAAAGGTAAAGGTAGTTTTAAATAAGGAAGTTCCTGTAAGAGGATTAACAAGGAAATTATTAGTTGGAGGATTATCTACATACAATGATCCTGCAATGTCTATAATGACTAATTTATTTGATAGAAACCAAGTACAAGTTGCCTCAATACCTTTTGATCAAAATGTTTATTCTAAGTATTTAGAAAACATTGTAGAATGTAAATATGATATATCAGGATATCCTAAGAAATTTGTTGAAGCATTAAAAGTTTTAGCTAATATGGTTTATCCACTTATATCAAAACAAAGAGATATAAGCATGGATGCTGGTCCTAGAATTAAAAGTGATCCACTTCCTAAAGATGCATTCTCAGATGATATGTCATCAACATTAGACCAAATGAGAAAGAATCTTTAATTTATATTAATATAGGGAAATAAATGGTAGAATTAATTTTCGTTATAATTTTAATAATAATTGTTTTAGTTTTAATTTTATACAATCTATATGTTAAAAGAAATTTTAAAACAGTTGAAAAATCAAGAAAAAGATTAGATGATCTATCTGTTCTAAATGACTTGGTTAAAATAACTGCAAGTCTATCTTCAGTAAATGATAAACTTGAAAATATTAATGATGCTTTAATTAAAAAATTTCAAGTAGACTATTCGTCTATCGTAATATTTGATGGGAAAAAATTTCAAGCTAAAGCTTCTAATTTAGATCCTAAAAGCATACCATTTATTGAAAAAGTATATACACATCCAGTATTTAAGGATTCAATAGAAAATAAAGAAGCTAAATATATAACAGTTGAAAATCCAATTGATAATTTAGTTTATTTAGAAAAAGAAAAAGTTAGAGCAAAAACTGCAGTGTTTTTCCCATTATATATGGATACAATATTTGTTGGTTTTTGGTTAATTGAATCAAAAACACCTAAAGGATTTCAAGAATTAGACATGCAAATAATGATTGAAATCAAATCTAGAATACTAGATATTATTAGAACAATGTCTTTCCAATCTTCTATGGAAAATATGGTAAAAGAAGATTTATTCTCTTCTTTAAAAACATATGAACACTTGCTTACAGAAGGAAAGTTCCAATTAGAAGAACATAATGAATCAACAATATTAATGTATAGAATCTCAAATTTAGAAGAAATAAATGAAGAATTTTCTAGACATGCAGGTAATATGATTATAACTAATGTTACTAATGAAATTGCAAAAGTTTTAGAAAAGAGTAATAGAAAGAATATTTTTGTAAGATATTCAGGACCTAAATTTGCAATAGCATTCCCAGGACTTTTACCTGATGATATTAATTCATTATTTGAGAAAATTCAAAATGCAGGTGAAGCTGCAACATTGTTAGCCAAAGATATAGAACAAGATAGAATTGATGATATAGAAAACATTGATGTATTAGCTGAAGAAGTTGAAGAAAATGATACAGAAGATAAAAATGATGAAGATTTGGAAGTAATTCCACAAATTAATGTAGTTATAGCTAAATATTATAGAGGATTAGGATTAGAAGTTCTTACTAAAGAGTTAGAAGACTTTTTAGAAGAAGTTGATTCAAAATCATCTATAACAAGGTTATAAAAAAGAAGGAGGTAATTATGGTTTCAGATAAAACTATGAAGTACGATGGATTAGAAGTTAAGGAAGAATCTAACAAGGAAATTTTAAAAGAAGTTTATGCTGCTTTAGTTGAAAAAGGATATAATCCTATCAACCAAATAGTAGGATATATACTATCTGGAGATCCAACATATATTACTAATCATAAAAATGCTAGAGCTTTAATTAGCAAAATTGAAAAAGATGAATTATTACAACAAATGATAACAACATTTTTAGGATTAGATTAATATGAGAATATTAAGCATAGACTATGGTGATAAAAGAGTAGGCTTTGCAATAACAGATAGACATGGAAATATTTATGAAAAACATTCTTATATGATTAAAGAAATTTGGGAAAAT
>CAZMFV010000048.1:0-5718 GCA_964565695.1 uncultured Lachnospiraceae bacterium | reverse complement strand
TGCATGACATTGCTGAAAATGGAATTGCTGCACATTGGGCATATAAGGAAGCAAATTATAAGGGTAAAGGAAAGAGAGTTGTAAGAGCTAAAGAAGACAAATTATCATGGTTAAAACAAACTCTTGAATGGCAAGAAGACACTAAAAATCCTGAAGAATTTATGGATGCATTAAAAACAGAACTTTTTGAAGATGAAGTATATGTTTTCACACCAAAGGGTGATATAAAGTCATTCCCTAAAGATTCTATAGTAATTGATTTTGCATATTCTATTCATGAAGAAATAGGTAATAGAATGATTGGTTGTAAAATTAATACTCGAATAATGCCTATTAATACAAAACTAAAAACAGGAGATATTGTTGAAATTATAACATCAGATAATTCAAAAGGCCCTTCTAGGGATTGGATTAAAATGGTTAAAACTCCTGCATCTAGAACTAGAATACAACAATGGTTTAAGAAAAAAGATAGATCATTAAATATTGAAAAAGGTAAGATTCTTGTAGAAAAAGAATTTGAAGAACTAGGGAATTCTATTACTTTAATGCAGAAAAGAGATTGGATTGCTGAAGCTATAGAAAAAAATAAATTCAATAATGAAGATGATCTTTTTGCTACAATTGGTTTTGGTACAATGTCAGCTAAAAAAGTATTTTCTAAAGTTTTAGAAAAAACTAGATCTGAAATAGATGATATTGCAATAGATAAAAAGATAGAAGGACTATTAGAAAAAACAGAAAAAGAAGAAAAGAAAGCTAAGAAAACTAAAGTTAATTCAGGTGTAATAGTTGAAGGTTTAGATAATTTCTTAGTAACTTTTGCAAAATGTTGTTCACCACTTCCTGGTGAAGATATAACAGGATATATCTCTAGAGGTAGAGGTGTAACAATACATAGAAATGACTGCCCTAATATAATAAGAATGGGTAAAACAGAAGAAAGAATAGTAAGTGTTAAATGGGCTAAAGAAGTTAGTGACACATATACTGTTGATATAGAAATTTTTGCACTTGATAGAAAACAATTATTAAAAGACTTTATAAAAGTTATTGAAAGACTTAAGGTTGATCTTTTAGGCATTAGAGCTGAGAGTAAAAAAGACAATATAGCTATAACATCAATGAGAGTTGAAGTATCTTCTTCTGAAGAATTAGATGTATTAATTACAGCAATTAATAATGTTGAAAATGTTTTTGAAGTAAAGAGAAAGAAGAGATAGATGGATATAATAAAGCTAGAAATTCCAACTAAAATGGAAGGTTTAATTACAAATACATATATTGCATATGATAAAAAAACTAAAGATGCAGTATTAATAGATCCTGCATATGATGCTAATAGGATTATTAAAACTATTAATGACAATGATTTAAAATTAGAATATATACTATATACTCATTGTCATGCAGACCATATTGCTGCAATTAATGATGTTAAAAATCATTTTAAAGATGCTAAAATTGTGGGTTCATTAACAGAATCTAAAAATATAAATAATCCGCAAATAACACAGGAAGCAGGATTTGGCCTAAAATTAGATGAAATACATACAGATATAAAGGTAGTCCATCATGATAAGATTAAATTAGGAAATATAGAATTTACAGTAATTTTTACACCAGGACATACAAGTGGAGGCATATCTATATATACAAAAGAACATAAAAGTGTTTTTACTGGTGATACATTATTTGTAAGAGGTTATGGAAGAACAGATCTTCCAACAGGAAATGGTAAATTAATTTTCATGTCTTTAAGAAAATTATTAAAACTACCAAATGAAACTAAAGTATATCCTGGACATGGAAATGATGGATATATAAAGGATTGTAAATAGGAGGATATTATGATAAACAAACCAAGAGGAACAGAAGACCTATATGGTGAAAAGTATGAAAAGTATAGTTTTTTAAAAACTACAATGGAAAGAGTAGGAGAAAAATTTGGATTTACAGGAATTATAACACCTGTATTTGAAAGTGCAGAATTATTTGTAAGGACTGTTGGTGAAGATACAGATATTGTTCAAAAAGAAATGTATACATTTGAAGACAAATCTCATAGACTTATGTCATTAAGGCCTGAAGGAACAGCTGGTGTTATGAGAGCATATATTGAAAATGGAATATTTAATGATGGTGCTCCAACAAAATTTATGTACTTTATTCCAATGTATAGATATGAAAAAGTTCAAAAAGGAAGACAAAGAGAATTTAATCAATTTGGTGTAGAGCTTATACAGTCTCCATATCCAATTGCTGATTTTGAAGTAATAAGATTAGGTCTTAATATGTTAGAAGAATTAGGACTAGAAAAAGATAAATTAAGATTAAAAATAAATAGTATTGGTTGTGTTACTTGTAGAAATGAATACAAGGAAAAACTAAAAGAATATGTTGAGGAAAATATATCTGGGTACTGCTCAGACTGTCAAAGAAGAAAAGAAACTAATATATTAAGAGTACTAGATTGTAAGATACAAAGTTGTCAGACATTAAATGCTGATGCACCTACTATATTAGAATATCTATGTGATGATTGTAAAGACCACTTTGATCAATTAATTATGTATTTAGAAGATGCTGATTTAGAATATGAAATTGATCCAACAATTGTAAGAGGATTAGATTATTATAACAGAACTGTTTTTGAAATACTTGATGAAAATGGTCAAGCAGTTTTAGGTGGTGGTAGATATGATGGTCTATCAGAAGTACTTGGTGGAAGAGAAACACCTGCTGTAGGATTTGCTGCAGGAATTGAAAGACTAATGCAAATTGTTGAACTACCTGAAGATTGGAAAAATAGAACTGATTTTGTAATTGTTTCAAATCAATCAGATGAAAATAAAATGAAAACTAATCAATTAGCACAAATGCTAAGAGAAAAGAATTATACAGTTGAAGTGGATCTATTAAATCGT
The DNA here is from genome assembly GCA_964565695.1 of uncultured Lachnospiraceae bacterium. Classification (GTDB taxonomy): domain Bacteria; phylum Bacillota; class Clostridia; order TANB77; family CAG-508; genus CAZCCM01. The sequence continues at coordinate 2,791 of CAZMFV010000048.1, read as the reverse complement.
TCATTTAATGCACAAATGAAACATGCAAATAGATTAAAAGCTAAGGTTGCTCTTATAATAGGTGAGGAAGAAATATCTAAAAATGAATTAATTATAAGAGATATGGATAGCGGAGAAGAAAGAAGAGAGAAATTTGAAACTTTCTTTGAAACACTGTCGTAGATTATAGTTTAAAAAACAATATATAATTTGTATATAAATAAAAACAAAAAAGTAAATTAGAAAGAAGTAAGATGATATATATATCAGTTGGTGATGTTGTAGGACATAATGGAATTGAAATTTTAAGGAAACATCTACCTAAGCTAATAGAAGAAAATAAAATAGATTTTGTTATTGTTAATATTGAGAATATCGCAGATGGAAGAGGTGTTGATGCAATGTCTTTTAAAGATGTTTCTGATATTGATGGTATAGACTGTTATCTACTAGGTAATCATACATGGGATAGATCTGAAGTTATAAAACTTATATCAGATAAAAGAATGGTTAGACCATATAACTATGGTGTTATGCCTGGAAGAGGTATTAGACATTTTAATAAAGATAATAAGGATGTATTTGTAGTACAATTAATGGGTAATGTTAATATATATAAGAAAGTAGATAATGCATTTACATCTTTTGATAATGCATTAGAAGAAATAGATGATTACATAGAGAAGAATAATAAATACAAGGAAGAGAATCAAGAAGGATATATTGATAGAGATAATATATATATTCTTTTAGATTTTCATGTTGAAGCAACATCTGAAGCAAAGGCTTTAGGTTATTATGTTGATGGTAAAGTATCATCAATGCTATGTTCACATACACATACTCAGACAGCTGATGAAAGGATACTACCTAAGGGAACTGCATATATAACAGATATAGGTATGACAGGACCTTATGAGTCAGTACTTGGTATGGAGATTAGTGTAGCAATTGATAGATTTGCTAATGAGAAAAAGAGTAAGTATAAACTTTCTGATTCTGAAATTAATATATTAGAAGCAGTAATTGTTGATATTGATGATGAGAGTAAATTAGCTAGAAATATAAAGAGAATTAGGATTATAGATTAATGAGTAATTTTATTAAAACAATTTTTGTAATATTGATTATAGGTATAGTTGTATTTCTATCTGTATTATTAATTAATAGTAAGGATAGCGGAATTGAAAATAAGACAGTCATAAGTAATGATGAAGATGATGAGATACAAAGTGATCTAAGAATTGCTATGGCAGACTTAGATACATTAAATCCTATTCTTAGTACAAATAGAAATGTTTATGAATTTACAAAGGTTATATATGAACCATTAGTTTCTTTAGATGCTAATTACAGAAAAGAATATGCATTAGCGGAAAAAATTGAAAAAAGAAATGAAACTCAATATGTTGTTTATTTAAAAGATGCTAAATGGCATGATGACACTAAAGTTAAATCAGAGGATTTTCATTTCACAATTAAAATGATTCAAAACAATGCTTCTATTTATAAAGAAAATATAGAAAATATTGCTAGTATAAAAACTATAAATGATGAATCATTTATTATAACTTTAAAAAGTCCTGTTAAATATTTTGAATATTTACTAACATTTCCAGTTATGAAAAAAATAGATGAAAAGAATTTTAAAGATAAAAACAAAATACCTATAGGTTCTGGTCTTTTTAAATTAAAGGAAGTTAAAAACAATACTATAAGTTATGAAGTATTTGAAGAATATAGAGATAAAGAAGTTTTAGAGAATTCTAAATTTAAAGAATTATACATATATAGATATAAGACTATTGGAGAAGTATATAATGCTTTTAAGTCAGGCAATATTGATATTATAAACTCTTTAAATGATAAATATATTGATCAAATAGGAACATATGGATATATAGATGTTGAATATAAATATAGAGATTTTCATTTTCTAGCATTTAATACTAAAAGGGTAGATAAAAATATTAGAAAAGTAATTTCATTAGTTATTGATAAAGAAAAACTTTCAAAAGAACTTGGTAAAGGAATTGTATATTCTGCATTCCCTACTGATTTTGCACATTGGACATATCCTCAACCTTTTAAATTAGACAATAATTTAGAAGAAGCTAAAAAGATTTTACAAGATAATAATTATGAATTAAAAGATGGTAAATGGACTGATAAGAAAACTAAGAAAACATTAAAATATTCAATTCTAGTAAATAGTAGTAATAAAGTTCAATCATCAATTGCAAGCAAAATTGCAGCAAGTCTTAATAAGTTTGGTATTGAAACAGTAATTACTAAACAAGGAAAAGACACATATTATTCTGTTGTTCAAAAAAGAAATTATGATATGGCAATTATTGGAAGAAGAAATGACTTTACACCATCTTTAGATATGTATTTTGCAAATGGAAATTACTTTAATTATAATAATAAGGAATTAATTGCATTATTAGAAGAAGCAGAAAATACTAATGATGAAAAAGAATTCTTAGAAATATATAATAAGGTATATAATATATATTTAGAAGATTTACCATTTATTGGAATTGCTAGAAATACTAGAAGATTAATAACATCATTAGGATTACATATGGAAACAGTTCCTAATTCATATAATATCTTGCAAAAGATTGAGAAATGGTATAGAAAGTAATAGGAGATAAAACTTGTTAAAATAAAATTAAGATGTACATAAATATTTATACAAATATAATAAAATATAAGAAATAATTCAAAAACCTATTAAAGGGTTAAAAGAAAGGATGTATACATGTCAAAAAATGAAAATAACAAAGGAGAAAAGCAAAAAGCTTTA
>CAZMFV010000047.1:0-5980 GCA_964565695.1 uncultured Lachnospiraceae bacterium | reverse complement strand
ACTATCCGCTTGGTTTCTCTTTTCTCAAGGATATTGTTTATTTTTCAATGTACTTAATGTTTTAAACTTCTTTTTTTGTTATGAAATTTTAAAACAAAAATATTACCGCATCTATGTACGGTAATATGTATTGTAACTTAGCATCAAATATTTGTCAACACTTTTTAAGGATTTTCTTTTAAAATTTTATTAAATTCTATATGTCTTTTTATTTTTAATGTAGTCGTTTTCTCCAACTCTTGATTTGTCAAGCTTACAGCCTTTATGTATTTATAGAATGGAAGTGTCTTATTTATGTCTTTTATATCTTCCCAAGCTGTTTTTTCTAATTCTTCTTTATTTATTTTTAATTCATTGTTTAAATATTCTTCATCATAAACTATTTTTGCTCTTACTTGAAGACTTCCTTTTTCCTCAATTGCATATACCATACTTTCTTTTACATAGGGTAATTTATTAATAAGAAATTCTAATTCTTCAGGGAATATTTTTTTACCATTTTCTAAAACTATTAAATCTTTACTTCTTCCAGTAAGAGTAATAAATCCTTGTCTGTCAATTTTAGCAAGATCTCCTGTCTTAAACCATCCATCTTCCGTGAAACTTTCCTTTGTTGCTTCATCATTTTGATAGTATCCTAAAAATACTATTGGTCCTCTAACTTGTAATTCACCCATTCCCTCTTCATCTTTATCTGATAATCTCACTTCTATATTAGGAAGAGGAAAACCAATTGTTCCTGATTTATTATATGTATTATTTATTGACGAAATACAAGGTGATGTTTCTGTTAGTCCATAACCTTGATATACATCAATCCCAATTGCTTTAAAATCATCAATAAGTTTTGGTTCCATTGCAGCTGCACCAGATATAACACATGATAGATTTCCACCAAGATTATCTAATATATCTTTAAATATTTTTCTTCTTATATCTATACCGAAAAATCCAAGAAATTTAGAAATGAATAATCCAAATTTAAAAGTTCCCATCTTACCTTGTTTTTCAATACCATCAATTATTTTCTTATATATAAGTTCTAAAATTGCAGGTACTGCAAAGAATTGTGAAGGTTTATATTCATTAATATTATCTCCAACTTTTCTTATACTATCTATAAATGTTCCAGTAATTCCTGAAAATAAAAAATACAGTGAACCTGTTGATGCAAATACATGATGTAGTGGAAGTATTAGCATTGTTGTTGATGCTTCTTCAAATTGAATAACTCTTTGCATTCCTAATATATCTGAAACTATATTTCTATTTGAAAGCATAACAATCTTAGATTGTGCAGTAGTACCAGAAGTAAAAACAAATACCTTTGCTTCATCTGGATCTACTTTTTTAGTAATAAATATATTTCTAGTATAGTCTGGAACTTTTGATCCTTCTTCCATTATCTTATATAAAGAATCTTCATCTTCATCTTCTAATGAAAAAACATTTGGTACCATAACTCTTGCAGTTATTCTATCAACTTTTTCTCTATTTGCTTTATCAACAAATATAGCATCTGGCCTTACTCTTTTAATTGAGTTTTCTATTTCTTCTTCTTTTAAACCTTTGTCTAATGGTATTACAAGTATTCCAGAATATAATGCAGTAATATATGTTAACATCCATTCATATGAATTTTCACCTAGTATAACTATTTTCTTTTTTTCAAAATTCCTTTGATAAAGCCCAAGACCTAAATTAATAATTTGTTTTTCTAATTCTAAATATGAAATTTCATATTTAGTACCATCTTTCTTTTTAATAAAAGCTGGTATGTCTTTGTATTTTCTTACAACATCTTGCAAATAATCTTTAATATTGTCAAAATCTTTTACTTCAAATTTATCATCTTTTCTATTAGAATATATTTTTTCCATCTGAAATCCCTTTGGCTTTTCCACTTATTTTATAACTGAATTATATAAGTAATATGTTTTCAAGTCAATTATTCTTAATTATCTTAAGTTAAATTTATTAATACATTATTTATGTTTTTTAGTTCATAACTATAGATATTTGTTATATATTTACAAAAAAGAATAGGCATGTTATAATACCATTGTGGAGGTAGAAAATGGCAAATTTAAAATCATCAATCAAAAGAGCAAGAAGTACTGAACGTAAAGTTTTAGCAAATAATATGATTAAATCAGAAGTAAAAACTATTATAAAGAAGTTCGAACTTGCTATAGAAGAAAAAGATAAAAAGGCTGCTGAAGAACTATACAAGCAAGCTATACAAAAAATAGATAGTGCTGAATCTAAAAATATTTTCAAAAGAAATACTGCAGCTAGAAAAAAATCATATTTAACTAGAAATTTAAATGAATTAATAGGTAAAAAATAATCTATATTAAAATATAGATTTATTTTATTTATTAATATAAGAACACATCTTTGATGTGTTTTTTGTTTTGTCTATCTTTTTACAAATAAAAAATAATCCCCGTATCGGCCGTTTATAAGTGTATTTTTAAGGACCTGTCTCAAACAGGTGGGTGACATCCTTAGTAGTTATGGGTGACATCAGTTAATTCAGTCACACGCCGTACCAAGAGTTTGTCTCCCTTCCAAAACTTGTAGGTTCTAAAAATAACACAACTCGTACCATACAGGGATTATTTTTTATTTTAATCTCTTAATTTTATTTTATTTTATTTTCTATTACATCATATTATAAATAAGATGTTACAACAGTCCAATTTCTTTCGCCTTTATATCTTACAAGAATTAAAGCATCATCAATTTCTTCTAATTGATCTTTTTTCTCTTTTAAAGTCTTTTTCATTTCTTTTAAGAATTCTCTTTTATATCTTGCTGTATCTGGATCAATTTTTCTTTTTTCTAAGTTTTCTTCAACTTCTTTCATTATTTTTCTAGCATCTGGTCCTTTTTTAGTAAAGTAAACTTTAGCTATTTCTTTTCCATCTTCTTCAATTATGTCATCAACCTTTGTTATTTTATATGAAGAATATTTACCTTTTTCTTTTTCTATTTTTAAATCATAGTCATTAATTTCATATTTAATTGCTGCTTCAATCGGATTTTTTAATAATAATTCAAAATATCCTTTTGCAGTTCTTTTAGGACTTGGTTTTTGGAAAACAACCACTAAGCCTAATGCAAAAGTAATTACTATAATTACAATAGCTACAATGTTAATAAGCATTTTAGGATTCTTTTCTTTTTCTTCTTTAGCTTCTTCTACTACTACTTCTGCTTCTTTAACTTCTTCAGTAGTCTCTTCTTTAACATCTTCTACTTCTTCTTTAATTTCTTCCACTTCTTCTTTAACTTCTTTTTCTTCGATAATTTCTTCTTTTTTGTCTTTTTTATTATCTTTCTTTTTATTATCTTTTTTATCGGCCATAATTACCTCCATGTTCATCGTTAATTTAATATTAACATATTGACTTCAGATTATCAACACAGGCTTAGTGTGTATCAAACCATGTTTCTCCTTCATTCATATCTATTTCTAACAATACATCTAACTTTGCAGCCTTTGACATTTCTTCATTTAAAATTTTCTTAACAATGTCTTTTTCATTTATTTCTGTATCAATTAAAATCTCGTCATGGATTTGCAGTATAAGTTTAGATTTTAATTTTTCTTCTTTTAATCTATTATATACTCTAATCATTGCAATTTTCATTATATCAGCAGCTGTTCCTTGAATAGGTGCATTCATTGCAGCTCTTTTTCCAAATTCTCTTATCATATATTTTGGTGATTTCATTTCAGGTACATATCTTCTTCTATTAAATAATGTAGTAACAAAACCATCTTCTTCAGCTTCTTTCTGTTTATCTTTCATATATTTAGCAACACTCTCATATTGTTCTAAATAATCTTCTATGTATTTTTTAGCAACATAGAATGGAAGTCCTGTTTGTTCAGCTAATCCATAATCACTAATTCCATAAATAATACCAAAGTTTACAGCTTTTGCATTTCTTCTATCATCACTTGTTACTTCATCTAAAGGAATATCAAAGATCTTACTAGCAGTTGATGAATGAATATCTTGCTTGTCATTAAATGCTTGAATCATTTCTTTATCTTTAGCCATTGATGCTAATACTCTAAGTTCAATCTGAGAATAATCTGCATCAATTAAGATATTCCCCTTAGATGCTGTAAATGCCTTTCTTAATTCCTTGCCCATCTTACTTCTAGTTGGAATATTTTGAAGATTTGGATCTGTTGAACTAATTCTACCTGTTGCAGTAACTGTTTGATGGAAAAATGAATGTATTTTATTTGTATCTTCATTTATATATGGAATTAATCCTTGAACATATGTTGAATTTAATTTAGCATTCTTTCTATATTCTAGAATCTTTTCTATTATAGGATGTTCTTCTATTAATTTATTTAATGTCTCTACATCTGTTGAATAGCCAGTTTTAGTTTTTCTAATATATTTTAATCCAAGTTTTTCAAATAATATTTCACCAACTTGTTTAGGTGAATTTATATTAAATTCTTCACCAGCTAATTCATGTATTTCTTTAGTTAATTTATCTATTTCTTTTTCTAGTATTTTACCAAAATCTAGCAATTGTTCTTTATCAACTCTAATTCCTTGATATTGAATATCAGATAAAACTTTAGATAAAGGCATTTCGATATCAATAAATAGATCTAGCATTCCATCTCTTTTTAATTCATTTAATATCTTATTAAATACTAATGAATAGAAATATATTGAATAATCTAATTCTTCATCTTCATCAAACATTGATTGCTGCTTACTTCCACTTGGAATAAGTTCAGAAATATCTAAATTAAAATACTCAGACATTAGGTCTTTTAAAGTATATCTATTTTCAATACTATTTAATAAATAACTTCCTAGTTTTAAATCAAAATCAATATATGAATCTATTCCTGATTTTATAAGAGCTAAATATTCTAATTTAACATCATAGCCTATCTTGTATAAAGAATTATCAAATATAGTTTTTAATACTTCAGCATATTCCTCATCATTAAGTTCAAATAATTCTATATTATATATTGTATTATCTTTATCCTTAGACTTTATAGAATCAAAACTTTCATTCTTCTTCGTGTCTAAAAATAATATATCTATATTCTTTATTCTTCTATTTAAAATATTTTTTTCATCATCTAATTTAATTTCATATGTAAAAGAATTTCTTGTATTATTTTCAAATAAATCTTTTATCGATTTTAAATCTTTTATTAATTTAAATTCAGGTAAATCTTCTAAAAGTGTTTGAGCTTCAGTAAATTCATCTGATAATACACTCTCATCTACTTTGTCTTTCAAATTAAATCTTTCAATAAAAGAATTTAGACGTAATTTATAGAACAAATTAAATACTTCTTCATTATTCCACTCTACTAATTTTAAATCTTCTATAGAATAATCTACAGGTGTATTAGTATCTATTCTTCCTAGGTCTCTAGATAAATATGCCTGTTCTTTAAAATTAATTATATTTTCTCTTTGTTTAGGACTGAATTTATCTTCATTTTTATCTATTGCATTATATATTTCTTCAATATTTTTATATTCTTTAATTATTTTTAATGCTGTTTTTTCACCAATTCCTGGTACTCCTGGAATATTATCTGATGTATCACCTTGTAATCCTTTAACTTCAATGAAATCACTTGGCATTATATCAAATTCTTTTTTAATTCTTTTAATATCATAATATTCATCTTCAGTAACACCTGCTCTAGTTCTAGGTAGTATTACTGAAATATTATCTTCGATTAATTGAAAATAATCTCTATCTCCTGTTAATATTTCAACTTCAAAATCCTTGCTATTATTTTTAGAAATTGTTCCCAAAATATCATCAGCTTCATATCCTTCTAATTCAAATATAGGTATATTCATTGCTTTTAATATATCTTTTATTATAGGGAATTGCATTGATAACTCTTCTGGTGTTGGCCCTCTTCCAGCCTTATATTCAGAATACATTTCATGTCTTT
>CAZMFV010000046.1:2047-6592 GCA_964565695.1 uncultured Lachnospiraceae bacterium | reverse complement strand
GCATCTTGACCTGATGCATCTGAATCAAAAGCGATTATGACTTGTTTAGTTGTTCTTGCTAATAGCTTAGCCTGTCTTTCAGTTAAAGCTGTTCCTAAAGCTGCTACAACATTTTTTACTCCTCTTTGGTAAAGAGATATAGTGTCCATATATCCTTCTGTTATTATAAGCTGGTTTTGACCATGTCTTTTAGCTAAATTAAGTGCATATAGATGATTCCCTTTAGAATACACTAGATTTTCATTCGAATTTATATATTTAGCCATCTTTGCTTTGTCATCTAATATTCTTCCACCAAATGCTATTATATTTCCTGTTATATCTGATATTGGGAACATAAGTCTATCTCTAAATCTATCAATATACATTCCATCATCTCTTTTATATACAAGACCTGTTTCTAAGATTTCTTTATCTTCATAGCCTTTTTCTTTTAAGTATTTATATAATCCCATTTTAGAGAAGCCTATTCTAAATTCTTTTAATGTTTCTAAATTAATTTTTCTTCTATTAATATAGTCTTGAGCTATTTTTGCACTTGGTTTGAATAATTCTGCTTGAAAATATTTAGCAGAGTCTTCTAATACTGCCTTCATTCTCTCTCTTAATTGTGCATGTGGATCTTTATACCCACTTCTTTCAGGTAGTTTTATTCCAACTCTGTCTCCTAGCATTTTTAATGATTCAACAAAAGATATATTTTCTATTAATTGAATAAAATGAATTGCATTACCACCTTTTTTACATCCAAAGCAATGGAATATTTGTTTTTCTGGTGATACAGAAAATGATGGTGTTTTTTCATTATGAAAAGGACATAAACCAAAATAGTTTCGTCCTTTCTTCTGTAATGATACATAGTTAGATACAACATCAACTACATCATTAGCCATTAAGATATCTTCAATTGTTTTGTCATCAATTCTACTCATTATACTATATATATTCTAATTAAAATAAGAAAACCCTTTATTTTTTTATAAAATTTAGGATTTTCTTTGTTTTTTCTTTAATTTAATCTTTTTAAATTATTTTTTAGTTCTTTATTGGTATTTAAATATTGATATCTTTTTTATATTTATATTTCTGTTTGCATTTATATTTATTATTTAAACAATTACTATTCCACCAATTCTTTTACTTTTTTCTACACCTTTTATATAGTTTTTACCACCTGATAATACAGCAACATCCCCTTCATGAACAATATTGCTTTCCTTCATTCTTTCTATAACAACTTCCATCATTTCATCAATCTTTTCTTTTTTCTCCATATATATCGGGAAAACATTCCAAGTTAATGCTAATTTATTATATGTTTTCAAATTATCAGTAACTGCAAATATTGGTGAAGATGGCCCAAGTCCTGCTAATTTTTTTACTGAATTTCCTGTATATGTATATGTTATAATAAGGTCTGCATCTAAAGTTTTAGCAATTTCAACAACTATTGCAATAGTATCACTTTCAACATCTTGTCTTGTTATTAATAGATCTCTTATTCTTCCCCAATATCTTAATTTGTTTTCTACTTTTTTACATATATTAGACATTGTTTCAACACATTTAACAGGATATTTACCAACAGCTGTTTCACCAGATAACATAACTGCACTTGCTTTATCATATACTGCATTTGCAACATCTGAAGCTTCAGCTCTTGTTGGAGTTGGATTATTAATCATTGATTCTAACATTTGAGTTGCTACTATTACAGGTTTACCCATCTTATTACTTTTATATATTATTTCTTTTTGCCAAATTGGAACCTCATCAAAAGGAATTTCCACAGCTAAATCACCTCTAGCAATCATTACACCATCACTTACTTCTAATATTTCTTCCAAATTTTCTATTGATTGTTGATTTTCAATTTTAGGAATGATTTCTACATCTTGTCCACCATTCTCATCTAAAATTCTTCTAATTTCTAATACATCTTCTTTATTTCTTACAAAAGATGCTGCAACAAATTCAAATTTTTCTTCTGCTGCATATTTTAAATCTGTAATATCTTTTTCGCTTAAAGTTGGATTGTTTAAATATACTCCAGGAACATTTACAGATTTTCTGCTCATTAATATTCCACCATCTATTACTTTACAATATATTTCAGCATTTTCTATTTTAATTACTTCTAAATCTATGTCTCCATCATCAAGAAGAATTCTATCTCCCTCTTTAACATCTTTATATAGATCACTATATGAAACACAAGCTTGGAAATTATTAGTTTTTTCAGTTTCATTAACTAATTTAAATTCTTGTCCTTCTTCGATTTTTACACCATCTGCAAATTCTTCATCTAAGATACCTGTTCTTATTTCAGGCCCCTGTGTATCTAACATTAAAGCAAGTGGTACATTTAATCTTCTTCTCACTTCTTTAAACTTTTCTACTTTTGATTTGTTTTCTTCTTTTCCACCATGTGAAAAATTAATTCTAGCAACTGTCATTCCAGCCTTCACTAGTTCTTCAATTTTGTCTTCACTTGCTGGTCCAATTGTACAAACAATTGCCGTTTTTCTTAAATCTTTAATCATGTTATCCTCTTTTGATTTTATTATTTATATTTATTTTATTACTTATATTTATTTTTTATAAATTATTTTCTATTAATTTCCCAATTATCTCTTCATATTCAAATCCACTTTCAATAAGTAATTGTGGATACATACTAATTTTAGTAAATCCTGGCATTGTATTTATTTCATTAAATACATATCCATCTTTAGTTAAAAAGAAATCAATTCTAGATAAATCTTTACAAGCTAGTTTTTCAAATATAAGTTTTGAAACCTCTTGTATTTCTTTTTCATCTTCATTTAATTTTTTATCACCATCTGGGTTAAATAAAAATGTTTGTTCAGCTTTATCAACATATTTAGAATCATATGTATAGAATTCTTGAGCAGCTTTTACTTCTCCTACTTTACTAGCAATTAATTTGTCTCCATCTTGTAGTATTGCACATTCAATTTCTCTACCTTTAACTTCTTCTTCTAAAAGAATCTTTGTATCTTCATTGAATGCTGTTCTAACTGCTCTAGGAAGATCATCATAGCAATTTACTTTTGAAACTCCTACAGAAGATCCTGATCTTGCTGGTTTAACAAATAGTGGATAAGTTAAATATTTTTTTATTTTTATATCTAGAGCTTTTAAAGTATCTAAATTTATATTATTTATAGTAAGGTCTATATCTCTTTCTAGATATATTGTTTTTGCCATTTTAATATTATGACCTTCTAATAATTTTTTAGTAAGACCTTTATCAAAACAAATATTTGAAGAATAACTATCACACCCAACAAATTTTATGTCATTATCTTCAAACATTTTTTGGATTTCACCATCTTCACCAAATTGTCCATGTAGTGCTGGGAAAACAACATCATATTCCTTCATATAATCCATAGCTTCAGGAATTTCTTCTATTGTAGTAACAGAATAAGGGAAGCTAACAACTTCACCTTCAAATTCCTTTTCAATCTCATATGCAATGTTTTCTTTATCAAGATATATGATATTTTTTTCATAATCAGCAGGAATATTATTATATATATTTATTCCTGAAACAATTGATACTTCATGTTCTGTAGACTTGCTTCCTATTAATACTAATACTCTTTTTTTACTCATCTTTTACTCCATATATTTTTTTTGAATTTATCATTAAAATTTCTTTTAATTCTTCTTTATCTATTTCTTTTACTTCTGCAATTTTTTCCACTATATATTTTAAATATTTTGATGAATTTCTTTTCCCTCTATGAGGATGTGGTGTAAGATATGGCCCATCTGTTTCTACTAATATTTTATCTAATGGAACTAGTTTAATACTATCAACTGGCTTTGCATTTTGGAATGTTATATTTCCAGAAAAAGATATATAATATCCTAATTTCAAACCTTCTTTAATAAGATGTTCATTTAATGGAACACAATGAAATATCCCTTTTCTTTTTTCATCATATTCTTCTAATATACTTAAAATATCTATAGTTGCTTCTCTAATATGTAATGCTATTGGTAGGTCTAGTTTATTTGCTAATTTAATTTGTTTAATAAGTAATTCTTTTTGTTCTTCTTTATTTTCTTTAGTCCAATAATAATCTAGGCCAATTTCTCCAATTCCAACAACCTTTTTATGTTTTGCTAATTCTTCAATTTCTTCTAATTCTTTTTCATCATACTTACTTGCTTCAGATGGATGTATTCCAACTAGAGCAAATACTTCACTATGTTTTTCTGCTAATTCCACAGCTTTTTCCGATGATTTTAAATCATAGCCTGGACAAACAAAATATTTAACATTTGATTTTAGCATTTTTTCAAATACTTCATCAAAATCATCTTCATATTTTTCACTATTCAAATGTATATGTGTATCAAAATACATATTTATTCCTATGATAATATTAGTACTGCCACAGCTGTAGACATTGTTCTATTATGCGAAATACTAACATCCATTTTATTTTCAAATCTTTTTAAACTTCCATTTATGAAATTTATTCTAGGTCTTCCTTTTTCATCTGAAAG
>CAZMFV010000046.1:0-1947 GCA_964565695.1 uncultured Lachnospiraceae bacterium | reverse complement strand
CGACTCATAAAATACCTCCAAATAATAATAAAATATTTAATAAAGTAAATCCTACTAGTCCAAATAATAGATAATATATACCTCTTGAATATTTAAAGTATTTATCAACTCTATTTTCCTTATATACTATGTCTACTTTATTTTGAATTTCATTATATTTATTATTTAAATCAAATACCTTTTTTAATTTACTTATATATAGAACACCTTTGTCATGTAATGTTATATCATGTCCCCAGAAATTATTCGTAAAATATTTTAAATCTTTTAATGCCTTTTTATATTTTTGTTTAATAAAAAGATCTCTTCCTATTTTCTCTAAAAATACTTTTTGGAATATAAAGTAAATATATAAATACAGATATGTGGTTTCATATTCTATAGGTATCTTAGTGAAATTATGTATTTCTAATCCTGATGAAAATAGATTTGAAGATAGATTTGTTATTCCAATTTTTGAATATTTTAAATCTTCAATAACTTCTATTGCTGTATTTACATCACTAAATTCTGAACTAAAAGATGCTGGTAAAACTTCTGAATATTTATTAAAAGCTGTTTGTAATTCTCTAAAATCTGTACTTTCATTCCACATAGAATTATCTACACATAAATATGAGAATGTGAAGAATTTATCAATTCCAGTTACTTTAACTAAATCTTCTAAGTCTAATCCTGTTAATTCTTCTATAACATTTTTAATATCTGAAACTTCTTTAAAATTATCTGATTGAATATTTATATTTTCATATTTTTTATACTCTATGATATCTGAGCCTAAGTCTCTAAATCTATAATTAAAATTTAAAAGGTCATTAAAACTATTTGTGTCTATTATTGTTTTAAGAATTAAAAAAGATACTCCCGTTTTAGTTGTTATAATGCTAGTTTTATCTATTTTAAAGAATATGCCTTCTTCTTCTCCCATCTTTCCTTGAGTATTTTGACATAAATCCACATCAAAGACAGTCAAATCTTTTTTAGATAATTGCTTAGAAAGAGAACTATATCCATCTAATCTTCCTTCTCTTAAATCAACATCATTTATATTTTCAGCATAATTAAAATAATCTAAAAAACTCTCATTAAAAAACGAAAATACCTCTAGGTCAGTTATTTTATCGTATTTTTTTAATGTAATTCTATTATCTTTTAATAATTTTCTTAAATATTCATTATATTTATCTTCATTTACAATATATGGAAGTATAAAATATGAATATTGATATTTTATCTTTTGCACTTTTACCTTTCATCTTTCGTTTATTTTATATCATTTATAATATTTTTAGTATAAATATTTAAATCTAAATTTTTGTCATATGTCCAGTCTTTAATAAAGTCTATTACTATATGTTCAGACAGATCTAAGCTTGGTTCTAATATAATTGCACCATTATAGTTTAAAACACCCCAAAGACCATCTTTGTTTACAGCTAAATAACCATATCTATTTTGCATTTTAGCATCATCATATATTGGATCAACAATTATTTTACCATCATTTGTTTTATAGCCATACTTGCCTTCTTCACCTTTAAATAGTAGTAAATTATTGTCTGAATATATGTCTTTTTCTTCTTTTTCTTCAAATTGAAGATTATATAGTTTTAATTCATCTTCATGATATATTTCAATAAATCCTTTTTCAGAATCTATTATAGATATTATTCCTTGTAGTTTTAATTCTAAATCTACATTATATATATCTGCTTCTGAATCATTGCTTGCAATATAGATTTGGGCATCTGGATTAAATACTATTGAATTATAATCATTTTCAAGAAGCTTTTCATTTTCCTTGTCTCTAATATTATATTTATTTTTTAGTTTTACTATGAATTTATTAACAGATGCTGCTCTTATTTCTTGATATTTATTTGGTATGATTTCTTTTTTCTCAAAATTCATTACACCAATATTTTCATCTTTATATATTATTATATT
>CAZMFV010000045.1:0-6673 GCA_964565695.1 uncultured Lachnospiraceae bacterium | reverse complement strand
TGAAGGATTATATGAATTCGAAACAAATAATTATAAATACGAAGTTAGTGTAGTAGAAGCTAAAAATGCAGAAGAAGATAAAACTATAACTTTTAATTTTAAATTAAATGGTGGTTCTATTTCAAACTCAACTTCAGATGTTGCAAGAGTGGGAGAAATAGGAGAACCATCATTAAAACCAGTTAATCCTGTAAGGGAAGGTTTTGTTTTTAGTAAATGGATCCCGGAAATTCCAGAAAACTTTGATAAAAACACAGAATTTACTGCACAATGGACACCAGTAACATACACATTTACTTTTGACTTAAATGGTGGAACAATAGGAGGATCAACAGGCAATAAAATTACTAGTGGTACATATAATTCAAAATCTAATAAACCTGTAAATCCTGTTAGAAATGGTTATAGATTTGATGGGTGGTCACCAAGTGTTCCCAATATATTTAATGGGAATAAAACATTTAAAGCACAGTGGACTTCTATAACTTATACTTACACTTTCGATATGAATGGCGGTGTTTCAGAAGGTTCTGCAGAAGATAAAGTTTATACAGGACTTTTAAGTACACCAGCAGAGAAACCTCAAGATCCAACTAAAGCTCATCATGTTTTTACGGGTTGGTCACCAACAGTTCCAGAGACATTTGATGCTGATAGAACATTCGTGGCACAATGGATAATTGCTAATTATACATATACATTTAATTTAGACGGTGGAAATATCGGATTAGATGTAACTAATAGAATTACAAGTGGTCCATATAATACTAACTCAATTACCCCGGAAGATCCGGTAAGAGATAATTACACATTTGCAGGATGGTCACCTAATGTACCGGCTAGATACGATCAGGATAGAACATTTATAGCATTATGGATTCCTTTAACATATACATTTACTTTTGACTTAAATGAAGGAAATATTGATGGTGATACAACTAATAGAATTACTAGTGGAGCATATAATTCTCATTCCTATAAACCGGTAGACCCGGAAAGAGAACATTATACATTTGAAGGATGGTCACCAGAAGTTCCAAATAAATTCGATGAAGACAGGACATTTACTGCATTATGGACTCCTCTTAATTATACATTTACTTTTAATTTAGATGGAGGGAGTATTGGTGGAGACACAAGTAATCAACTTATTAGTGGTATATATGATACTATTTCAAGTACACCTCCAGATCCTATAAAAGAACATTATATATTCCTTGGGTGGACTCCTAGTGTACCAGATGTATTTGATATTGACAGAACTTTCACTGCTCAATGGGTTATAGAAAATTATACTATTACATATAACTTTAATGGTGGAAAATTTGAAGGTTCAACACAGAATCAAAAAAGAACGGTTCCATTTAATACTATGCCTCCTATACTAGAACCAGACGATAGTGATGAAACTTTTTTAGGTTGGACACCCGAATTTGAAGTAGTTACAAAAGATCAGACATATACTGCTATGTGGGCAATACCAATGGAACTTCAATTTAAGAAAACATATATAGATGAAGATGTTTTGATACCTATAAGAATGACTTCTGGAAATTTTGTTATGATTTCTAATAATGGTGAAGAGTTTATAAAATACACAACAGATGCACCGAGGATAAACAATAACGTTCCTATAAATACGCCTTTTACTGTTAAAGTAGTTGGAAGGGCTACGAGATTTTTCCGTGGAGCTGAATATAATCCAACTAATGAAACTAGGCAAATGTATAAAATAGTGGATTGGGGACAACTTGGACTAGAAGAAATAGGGCAAGCCTTTTACCAGTGTACTGATATGGTAGGGCCTATACCTTCTCCGCATAAATATAGTTTTATAAATTTAACAAGGGCTAATAATGCCTTTTATAATTGTAATAAATTAACTGGAGAAATTCCGGAAGATTTATTTGAAAATTCTCCTAAATTATATGAAATTGGGGGACTTTTTAGACAATGTTCTAGTCTAACAGGAACAATTCCAGAAGATTTATTTGCATATAATCCAAAATTAACTAGTATTTCACAATTATTTACTAGTTGTAGTAATTTAACGGGAGCTATCCCTGAAGGTTTGTTTAAAAATAATAGAGAAATTACGACTCTTTCTTCAGTTTTTTCAGGATGTGTTAATTTAACCTCTATTCCAGAAAATTTATTTGATAATAATCCATATGTAACTACTTATTCTAGTACATTTCAAGGTTGTAAAAATTTAACTTCAATTCCAGAAAAATTATTCGAAAACTCTTATAGAGTAACAAGTTTTTCTAGTACTTTTTCTGGTTGTACAGGATTAACAGAAATTATACCGAGAAATTTATTTAAGAACAACGATAAAGTAACGGATTTTTCTTCAACATTTAGTGGTTGTAATAACTTAACTGGTGTAATCCCTGATGACTTATTTGAAAACAATCTGAATGTTACAACTTTTTCAGGAACTTTTTCAGGTTGTAATAAACTATTAGGAACTATACCATCTAATTTATTTAATAATAATCTTAATGTAACAAGTTTTTCTTCAACATTTGCTAACTGTACAGGATTTACTGCTATTCCAGTTAATTTATTTAATAACAATCTTAATGCAACAACTTTTTCATCGACATTTTCTGGTTGTACAGGGATTTCAGAAATTCCTGAAACTTTATTTAGTAATGCTTTAAAAAACACAAGTTTTGCATCAACTTTTTATAATTGTCAAAATATAAGTTCCATTCCGGAAAATATTTTTTCTAACAATATGTATGTAACTACTTTTACTAGTGTGTTTTCTGGTTGTGCTGGATTAACTGCTATTCCAGAAAACTTATTTAGTGAATGTTATAGTGCTACTTCCTTTCGAGCTTCATTTAGAGCTTGTAATAGTTTAACAGAAATTCCTTCTAATCTTTTTAAAAACACTAATAGGGTAACAAGTTTTTATGAAACTTTTGAAAACTGCATTAATTTAACAGGAATTCCTTCTAATTTGTTTGACAATTCACCTAGAGTGCTTAATTTCAATTATGTATTTGCTGGTTGCAAAAGTTTAACAGGGAGTATTCCAAGCCAATTATTTGCTAAAAACACACTAGTAACTAACTTTAGTTATGCATTTTATAATTGTTCAGGATTAACAGAAACTATTCCAGGTACTTTATTTAGTAACAACCCATATGTGACTACTTTTGCTAGCACATTTTATGGTTGTAAAAACATAAGTGGCGCTATACCAGCAAACTTGTTTAGTAACAATACTTTGGTAACAGATTTTAGTTCTACTTTTAGAGATTGTTCTAGCTTAACAAGTATACCTAATAATTTATTTAGTAACAATAGAAGAGTCACGAGGTTTTATAGTACATTTGAAAAATGTACTGGATTAACAGGAAATGCACCTGCATTATGGGATACACATAGTTCAGTAACAAGTTCTTCATCTTGTTTCTATCTTTGTTCTGGACTGTCTAATTATAGTTCAATACCTTCAAGATGGAGATAAGATCATATTGAAATAGAATTATGTTGTATGGAACAATGTAAATATTTAATATTATATTAGTTTTTTAATATACTTGTAAATAAAAATTAATTGATATATACTTTTATTAACTATAAGAAAGAAAATCTTTTTTATATATAAAACAAACAATTGGAGGAGACAATGGAAATTACAGACGTACGTGTAAGAAAAGTGAATACTGAGAACAAAATGAAAGCAGTTGCATCAGTAACATTTGATAACGAATTTGTTGTTCACGACATTAAAGTTATTGAAAGCGAGAATGGGTTTTTTATAGCTATGCCTAGTAGAAAAACTCAAACAGGTGAGTTTAGAGATATAGCTCATCCTATTAACTCAGAAGCTAGAGAAAGAATTCAAAAAGCTGTATTAGAAGTTTACGAATCACCAGAAGTTCAAGAAGCTGTTCAACCAGTTAAGGAAGAAACAGAAGAAGAAGCTGCTGAATAATCTAGTAATCTAAATTAAAAGGCATGTGATTCACATGCCTTTTATTAAGTTTATATATTAATAAGAGGTGGATATGATAATTGGAATAACATCAGATCATGGTGGTTTTGAATTGAAAAAATACATTATAGAAAATGTGTCTAAACTAGAGAATATCATTGATCAAGAAATTATTATTAAAGATTTTGGTGCAGACAATACTGAATCATCAGACTATCCTGATTTTGCTTCTATAATTGCAGAAGCATATATTGAAGGTAAAATATCAAAAGGTATTTTAATATGTAAATCAGGACATGGAATGACTATTGCGGTTAATAAGTACAAAAATATTAGAGCTAGTTTAGCTAATTCAACTGAGTCTATAATAAATGGAACAAGAGATGATGATATAAATATGTTATGCCTATCTTCAAATGATGTAGATGGACCGAAAGCATTAGATATTATAGCAGCATTCTTATTAACAGAATTCCTAAATGAAGGTAATTATAAAAGAAGAAAAGAAAAAATTCTAGAAATAGAAGAAAAAAATTTTAAATAACAAAAGAGGTTAAAATGTCAAATAGAGATTTAAATTTTAATAAAGAATCTAAGGATATAGAAAGTAAAGATGATAATAGAGCATTAAAATCATTTTTGTTTTCGGTAATAATAGCAATAATATCTGTTACTTTAACATATGTATTTGTTAGTTCAAAATACAATGAAGTTTTAGATAAATTTGATATAAATAGAAAAATTATGCAAGGTGACTTGCAAGGTAGTGCTACATCAGAAGAAGGTTATGATAATCTTTTAATGAATTTAAAACAAATTAGACAAAGAATTGATGAAGATTTCATTGGTGAAATTGATGAAAAAGAAATGATTCAACATGCAATTAAAGGCTATGTAAATGGATTAAAAGATGATTATAGTGAATACTATACTCCTGAAGAATGGGAAGAATACAAAGAAAGTCTTGAAGGTGAATTCTATGGTATAGGAGTATATATGACAACAGACTCTGATAAAAATACCATTATAGTTTCAGCAATTAAAAATACTCCAGCTGAAGCTGCGGGATTAAAAGAAGGCGATATAATATATAAGGTTGATGATGAAGAAGTTTTAGGCCTTGATGTAAATTTAATATCTAAAAAAATAAAAGGACCTGAAGGAACTAAAGTAAAACTTACTGTAGTTAGAGATGGTAAAGAATTAGAAAAAGAAATTACTAGAAAAAAGATTACAGTTATTAATGTAGAATCTAAAATGCTTGAAGATAAGATTGGATATATAAAAATTGAATCATTTGATTCACATGTTTCTAATGAATTTATTAATGAACTTACAGATTTAAAAGAAAAAGGTATGAAAAAACTTATTTTAGATTTAAGAAATAATACAGGTGGAGATGTTAAGGAAACAATTAAAATACTTGATCTATTCCTACCTAAGAAATCAGTTTTATTCTATACTAAAGATTCTAAAGAAAATGAAAAAGCTGAATATGCATTTAGTGATACTGAATTAGATGTGCCAATAATAGTGCTAGGAAATAAATATACAGCATCAGCATCAGAGATTATTATAGCAGCATTGGTTGATCATGAAAAAGCTAAATTTGTTGGTATCACAACATATGGAAAAGGTGTAATACAAACTGTATATGAAACTTCTAATGGTGCAGCTTTAAAAATAACAACAATGGAATACTTTAGACCAAGTAAAGAAAAACTACATGAAATTGGTATAAAGCCAGATGTTGAAGTTAAACTTGATGAAAACAAAAAAGATAAAAAAGGTGAAATAATAGACCTTCAATTAAATAAGGCTATTGAATTAATTAAAAAAGAAAAATAATTTTAAATAAAAAATAAAATAAAATCAAAGATGAAGATGCATTTGTTGAAGATATAGGCAAAATAAGGTATAATAGAAAGGTATTTTAAAATCTTTGATTTTAATTAATATAAATATTTAAGGAGAACAATATGGAAGATGAAAATTTAATACAAGAGGATATTAATAAGCTTATGAAAGTTAGAATGGAAAAACTTGAAGAGCTTAAAAAAGAAAATAAAAATCCTTTCCTTAAAACTGAATATGATAGAGATACTTTTTCTTCAGATATAATTGATAATTATGAAGAATATGAAGGCAAAGATGTTTCTTTAGCTGGAAGAATCATGTTAAAAAGAGTTATGGGTAAAGCATCTTTCTCACATTTACAAGATAGTAAAGGAAGAATTCAATTATACTTAAGTGTTGATGATTTAGGTAAAGAACTTTATTCTGAATTTAGAAAATATGACCTTGGTGACATTGTAGGTGTTAAAGGCTTTGTATTTAAGTCTAAAACAGGAGAAATAACTGTTCATGTTAAGAAAATAGTTCTTCTTTCTAAAGGAATTAGACCTTTACCAGATAAGCATAGTGGTATTAAAGATGTTGATGAAAGATATAGACATAGAGAAGTTGATCTAATAGTTAATCCTGAAGTTAAAGATGTTTTTAAAACTAGGATTAAAATATTAGATGAAATAAAGAAATATTTACATGAAAAAGATTTCTTAGAAGTTGAAACACCAATATTACAAACTGTAGCAGGTGGAGCAGCAGCAAAGCCTTTTGAAACACATCATAATGCACTTAATTTAGATATGTATTTAAGAATTGCTAATGAATTATTCTTAAAAAGATTAATAATTGGTGGATTTGATAGAGTTTATG
>CAZMFV010000044.1:0-6778 GCA_964565695.1 uncultured Lachnospiraceae bacterium | reverse complement strand
AATCAAAATAATCAATAGAAGTTCCATATTTATAATTCATTAAAATATTTTCATTAAGATCTTTCATATTAGCTCGTTTATTGGCATTAGAAAGAAAAACAACAGGAAATTCTAGTCCTTTAGATGAATGTATTGTCATTATCCTAGCTACATTTTCTTTTTCACCAATGATATTAGCTGAAGCAATATCTGAATCTGTTGACTTAAGATCAGTTAAATACTGAATAAATCTATTTAAATCTGTCCCACCAGTTTTTTCATATTCCTGTGCCTTTGTTATAAAGAGTTTAAGATTTGCTTTTTTTATGTCTGCATTATTTTCTAAAGATATATAATTCATATAGCCAGTGTCTATCAATATATAATTTATTAAATTAGTAATACCAAGATGTTTTTCTCTTTCTTTTAAGTTTTCTAAAAATTTAATAAATTTTATTGCTTTTTCGTTATTTGTTTTCTCTATATATTCTAAGAAGGCATAATACATTTTAGATTTTCTATTATATGTTCTTATATTTGCTATTTCATTAAAAGAAAATCCACCAAAAAAAGATCTCATTATAGCAACAAGGTCTATATCAGATAAAGGATTATTAATAATATTTAATAAAGACATTATTATTGAAATTTCTATAGAATCTAAGAAATTTTCAGAAAAGTCTGCATAAACAGGTATTCCTTTTTCATACAATATTTTTTCTATAATATCAGCCTTATTTTTAGCAGAGCGAAGTAATATAACAATATCTCTGTATTCCACAGGCCTTTCTATATTACCATCTTTAATTAAAAATTCTGATTCTATAATTTCTTTTATTTTTTCTGCAATATAATATGCTTCTAATTGAATGGTTTCTAGGTCTTCTAAAGTTTCTCTTAGTTCTTCGTTTATATCATATAAACCATCTGGATCTTCTTCATCAGTATCAGAATTTTCTTTAGAAATATCTTCCTTATTTATTAAAACTACATCAGTAGATATCTCTTTATCATTATAATTTGCAGAATAATTTAAATATTCATTCTCATCATAATTTATTTCACCTAGGTTTTCTGACATTATCTTACTAAATAGGTCATTAGAAAAATCTAAAATATTTTTTCTTGATCTAAAGTTTTGATAAAGTAGAATTTTACTACCTATTTTTTCTTCATTATTTATTTCTTCTGAACTTTCAGAGAATTTATTATATTTTTCAATAAAAATATCAGGATTAGCATTTCTGAACTTATATATACTTTGTTTTAAATCACCAACCCTAAAAACATTATTATTAGATATTGCCCATATTATTAATTCTTGCATAAGATTGATATCTTGATATTCATCAACTTGAATTTCTTTATATTGTCTTGCGATATTTTCAGCAATTTCAGTCCTTTTATATTCATTGCCTTCTTTTTTTACTAATAATTCTAAACTTAGCTTTTCTAAGTCATTAAAATCTAATAAATTCTTTTTTCTTTTAATTTCATTATACTTATCTTCTAATGCAATCGCTAAAGAATATATTTTTTTAGTATTAGACATAGTAGCTTTATTATCTTCAATAATGCTTTCTGTTTTTTCTCTTATATATATCTTTTTTATATTTTCAATTTCTTCTTTTACTAAATCTCTTTTACTTTTAGCTTCATCTTTAATCCTAGATTCAAAATTTCTAATACTAGGCCATTTACTGAACTTTATGTCTTTTACATAATTATATAGTTCATCCCAAGAATCATATTTTAGAATTTCTTCAATCATCTGAATATCAGCTGATATTGTATTTTTAAAAACTGTTAAATCAGAATCTATCTTTAGATTTTTTTCTTCCTTTTTTAAAATTTTTATATTTGAATTAACTATTTCTTTAATTTCTTTAAATATTATAGAACCATAGAAACTTTTAGAATAATCTTCTACATCTTCAGAAATTCTTTCTAAAGCTAAATCAATCCAATCTTTATAAAAAGGAATACTACTTAAGAATTTATGTATTCTAATAATTTCTTCTCTTAATTTATTATCATCTCTATAGCTTGAATACATACTTAAAAGCTCATGAAATTCCTTTTCTTCAGATTCATATTCTTCTTCAAGCACTATGTCTAATGCTTCTTGTAAAATTAGTTCTAGTTCTTCTGACTGACCTACAGATATATCTGAGGCAAGATTAAGATTGAAAAAATTTTCTTTAATTATATTAAAACAAAATGAATGAATTGTAGAAATATTAGCCTTAGGTAATAATCTAATTTGTCTTTTAATTTCATCAGTCTCATTTTTTTCTAATTCTGCATATAGGGAATTTAAGATTCTTTCCTTCATTTCACTTGCAGCAGCTGTAGTAAATGTTATTGCTAAAATTTTATTGATATCAATACCTTCATCAATAATTTTTCTAATATTTCTTTCAACTAATACAGCAGTTTTACCTGATCCAGCTGCAGCTGCAACTAATATTTCACCTTTTTCATTTATAGCTTCTTCTTGTTTTTTAGTCCAATTCATTTATTATCTGCCTCCACCTCCGGCCTCCGCCGCCTCCGCCGCCTCCGCCTGATGAGAATCCTCCTCCACCACCACTTGATGCAGCTCTAGCAGAACTAAATGTACGGCTTGTAGCTGTTGAAAAACTAGAATATGATGTTAGAGCATTATTAAATGCATAGTAATTAGTAGTATTTTCCATTTCATTTATAACTTCAGGACGAATGTTTTTTAATGCTTCAAGTACTGATGCAGTAATTCCAAAATAAGTAGCAAAAACTAAGAATTCACCCCATATTATAATTGATTTCTCATCATATTCTGAAATATATGATGAATTACTTAAAAAGTTTCTTAATCCACTCATTTCATAGTAATTATTTAAACCTACCTCTGTTAAAGGTGGATCTACTTTTTCTTTAATCTTTGACCCAATACTTTTTAAAATTATTTGTATAAAGAATGTCATTACTAAGAATCCTAAATATATTTCTCTATTAAATATTACAGGTCCTAATATCTGTGTTAAAAAATATGTTCCACTCGCAATAGCAATATAGTTAACAGCATTTGTAGATCTTAAAGAATTTAAAATCTTTTCTTTAGGCTTTGAGAAGATATTTTCTTCAGTCATTTTTTTCTTTCTATTATCATTTAATAAATTATAATCCTTCTCTATTTCTAAGTTTTGTGAATACATATGATTTAATATGAAAAATTGTTCTATATATAATTCATCTAAAAATTCTATAATAAATTCTTTAAATAAAGTTTCTTTTAATTTCCATTCTTTTGTTGCAAGTTTAAGTTTTTGAGTTCCAAATATATTTACAGTAATCCTCTTACTTTTAGAAGTGTTATATAATAATTGATTCATAAAAGATCTAACTACTGCAGAAATTAAGATATCAAAAACAAATTGCTCATCTTCATCTAATTGCTTTTCTTTATATCTTTTCAAATCTAAAACATATACTAGATTATTAAAGTTTTCTCTCTTGCCACCAGCATTTGTAAGTGTAAATTCTTTTTCTACTCCAATAAACTTTTCAAAATCTTCATTAAGCTTATTTAAGTTAAAATCTTCATATCTTTTAGAAAATGCTAAAAACATATCCTTTTGTATCTTTTGGTTTTCTTCTAATTTATTTAAATCGACATCCTCTTTTTTAAAAATATTTAAATATTTATTAAAAGATAATTTCATAATTATTGTATTTATGAAGTCTGTTAAAGGTTTCTTATATGAAATAACATTAGCATATAAAAAATCTAGTTTAAATGTTGGAACATCAGAAAAAACTTCCCATTCTCTTATATTTTCTCCAGGTAATTCTTCAGTTTGTTTTTTTAATTTATTAATTTTAATAATTAATAATCCAACAATTAATACATATGCAATAGAGAACATATATATTGCATATTCTCCATTTAAAGAAAATTTAGGTGTTGTATATGTTTGAGATGCATTATAGTTTTCTTCTGCTAATATCTTATCTTCTCCATCAATACTTCTATTAGTTTCAGCAAAAGGAATAAATTCTATTGGGAATAAAACTCTTCCCTCAACCATTGTATTAGCTTTTACATTCTCAGCTCTAACTAATACTCCTCCATTATCAAAATCTATTTGTCCAGAAGTATCTCCATGTCCCCATATTTTCGCATTGTCTTTGTTTACAGTTTCTTCAAAACTTATATTGGCTTTGAATTTTTTTATTGGTATTTCAAAACTTTGACCAACAAATTGATGGTAAAATTCAGCAATGTCATTATATTTGTTTACTGAATTAAATTCGAAAAATGTCATATCTTTAGTATATTCAATTTTATACTTTCGATTACCTCTACCTTTTTCTAAACCTGTTCCCCATGCAATTTCATACATGCCTTGAAATATTCCAGTATGAAAATAATTTTCTTTTTCTTTTCCATCTGATGCAATATAATTAGAATCCGTCATTTTCTTCCATTGATTCCCATCATGATATGAAATTAAAACATCATTAAATGCACTACCTTCATTACGATCAAATGTAATAAATAATGTTGATGTATCTCTTATATCTATATCCCAGATTTCTTCTACCTTTATAGAACCATCTTTATTAACATGAACAGAAACCTCTCTTTCATTTAAATAAAGCGGATCTTTCCAAAAAAACACATATAAAAGACCTACAACTAGTATTATTCCTAATACAATTAGCCAACTTTTTTTCGGTTCAACAATTTCTTTTTCTTTAAACATTTTCCACCTCTTTTTAAGAATTTAGTAAATAAAAAAAGACCTATACTAAAATTATAGCATTCACTGCTAATTTTTGTTTAAATAAGTCTTTTCCTAAAAACATCTAACACCTCTATTAGTTTTTATAATTTTCTTTTATTGCTCTTTCCATACTTCTTTTGTCATCTCTTTTTCTTAAGTCATCTCTTTTATCATGTAATTTCTTGCCTTTGCCAAGTCCAATTTCTACTTTTACTAAATGTCTATCTAATAAAAGTCTTGTAGGAATTAATGACATTTTCTTTTCTTGAACAAATTGTCTTATTCTAATGATTTCATTTTTATTTAACAAAAGTTTTCTATCTTTATATGGATCAATTGCTCTGTCAACTCTTTTATCATACGGTTTGATATACATATTAAGTAACCATACTTCATTATTTTTAATAATACAGTATGTGTCCTTTAGGTTTACTTCACCTTTTCTAATTGATTTAACTTCTGATCCTACTAAGACTAAACCAGCAATATATTTGTCTTTTATATCATAGTTTCTTCTCGCATTAGGATTATTAGCAATAGTTTTCATAATAACTCTTTAATTTTTCGTTTGTTTTTTATTATTTTTAAATAACTTTATTTTGTTATATTTTACTTTATATTTTATTTTATATTTTATATTTTTTTACTTAACTTAAGTAAAATTACAATAGATAATATTAATAGAACAATATTTAAAGATATTGATACAATTAATAATAAATCAGTAATAGATAGCCCTTCATCAGAAAGCCCAGAGTTTACTGATTCGATAGTCGCTGAAGTAATCTCACGATTATCTTCAAAATCGTCTTCAAAACCATCAAAATTATCATTTGATAAACCATCATTTTCGTTTGAAACTGAATTATCTAAGAAATTATCATTCTGTGTAGGTGTGTCATTATTTAGATTGCTTGAACCATCATTAATGTTTCCTTGTCCACCTTCAATTGTTTGATCCATTTGATTTTGAGTTTGGTTTGGATCCTGTATATAATTTTGATTATTTGTTTCTATGGCATATGCACTTGTACTTAATCCAAGTATTATTATAAATACTAAAAGTATTTGTAAAATTTTCATGTTTTTAATTTTCTTCATTCGTAATATTCTCCTCTATTAAATCCCATATTTCTTCATTATATATTTTATTAATACTAGAAAAAGCAAAAATTGGACTATATGATATTCCTAATATTTCTTTAAAATATTCAATCTTTTCATCAATTTTTGTTTTAGCTATTTTATCAGCTTTGTTTAACAAAATAACAAATGGCAAATTGCTTTGCAAAATATATCTATACATAATCATATCATCTTGAGTTGGTTTATGTCTTATATCTATAACTTGTATTATTAATGTAATATTTTTACGACTAGATAGATATTCATTTATAAATCCAGCAACCTTTGCTTCTTCCTTTTTGCTCATTTTACTATATCCATAACCAGGCATGTCAACAAAATACATTTTTTCATCAATATTATAAAAATTTATTTGTCTAGTTTTACCAGGTTCTGAACTAGTTTTTGCAAGTCTTTTTCTATTTAGCATAGTATTAATAAAAGATGATTTTCCTACATTAGATTTTCCTACCAGAACTACCTCTGGTAAATTTCCAGTAGGATAATCATCTTTCTTTACAGCTGATATATAAAAATTAGCATTATTAATATTTATTTTTTCCATTTTATTTTTTTACTGGCAATATTTTCTTTTGTCCACCCATATATGGTTGTAATGCTTCTGGTATACTTACTGAACCATCTTTATTATAATTGTTTTCTAAAAATGCTATTAGCATTCTAGGCGGTGCAACAACAGTATTATTTAATGTATGTGGTAAATATGTTCCGTTTTCTCCCTTTACTCTAATTCTTAATCTTCTTGATTGAGCATCAGTTAAGTTTGAACAACTTCCTAATTCACCTGCATATTTATTTTGTCTTGGGCTCCAACCTTCAACATCAATACCTTTAGCTTTTAAATCAGCTAAATCTCCTGAACAAGATTCAAATAATCTAACAGG
>CAZMFV010000043.1:0-6946 GCA_964565695.1 uncultured Lachnospiraceae bacterium | reverse complement strand
AATGTCCTTTTGATGTTCCTCCAATACTTGGGTTACATGGCATATTTCCAACAGCTTCAAGGCTTATTGAAAACACTAGTGTTTTCATTCCTAGTTTAGCTGCTGCATATGCTGCTTCTATTCCAGCATGTCCTGCTCCTATTACTGCAATATCATATTTTCCTGCATCAAACATTTGCCACCTATTTTCCTAAACAAAACTTACTAAATATATCATTGATCATATCTTCTTTAACATCATCACCTGTAATCTCTGCTAGATTATTTAAAATTTCCTCAATAGATGTTGATAACATATCAACTGGAATTATGTCAACTTCTTGTATTGATTTCTCTATTAATTCAATTGTTTCAATTATTATCTTTTTCTGTCTTTCATGAATTATAATTAAAGAAGAATCTTTCTTTAAATCTAGATATATCTCATTTATCATATTAGCTAACTCTTTTAAAACATCATCTACATGTTTTTTAGCTAATACTGATATCTCCAGTGTTGTTTTGTTTTGTTTCTTTATATATTCGTAATCAATCTTACTATTTAAATCTATTTTATTTAATATAATTATAGAATTCTTATTCTGTATAAGATCAATTATCTTTCTATCATCTTCATTTAACTTTTCTGATACATCAAAAATAGCAAGAACAATATCACTTTCATTTGCAATTTGTATTGATCTTTCTATTCCAATTTTCTCAACTTTTTCATCTGTATCTCTAATACCTGCTGTATCTATTATTCTAACTGGCATTCCAGATATTACTATTTTTTCTTCTATTGAATCTCTTGTAGTGCCTGCAATATCAGTTACTATTGCTCTTTCTTCATTTAATATATAGTTAAGTAAAGAAGATTTTCCTGAATTAGGTGATCCAATTATAGCAACTGAAATACCTTCTCTAATCTTATCACCAATATTAAAATTAGTAGATAAATCTTTAAATTCTTTTAGTACTTCTTCTAAATTTTTAAGTATTAATTCATTATCAACTTCAGGAAGTTCATATTCAGGATAATCAATATTTACCTGCATTATAGTTAAAACTTCCATAATCTTAGATTTTGCAATATTAATTTTATCTTGTAGTTTTCCTTCTAAAAGTAAATTAGAAGCTTTTAATTCTTCATCAGAACTTGCTCCTATAATACTAGCAACTGCTTCAACTTGAGTTAAATCAATTCTACCATTAATAAATGCTCTTTTAGTAAACTCACCCGAATCAGCAAGTCTTGCTCCATTTTTAATACATATATCTAATATTTTTCTTACAACAATTATTCCACCATGTGAATTAATTTCAACAACATCTTCTTTAGTATACGAATTAGGTCCTTTAAAGAAAGATACCATTACTTCATCAACTAAAGTATTTTCATCATAAATATGACCATATATAATAGTATTTCTTTCAATATCATCTATGGTTTTTATTTTTTTAGATTTAAAAAACTTCATAAGAATATTGAATGATTCATTACCACTCATTCTAATAATTCCTATACCACCAAGTCCTGGTGCTGTTGAAATTGCTACAATTGTATCCATATATCTCCTTTAATAAAAATAGTCCAAAGATAACTCTGGACTAAAATTTAAATTCATTTTTACTTTAAAGAAATGACTACTTTTCTTTTTGGTTCTTCACCAATACTTTCTGATTTTAGTCTATCATCTTTTGCTATAAAATCATGTACTATTTTTCTTTCATAAGAACTCATAGGTTCTAATGTTATTTTCTTTTTAGTTTTAATAACTGTTTTTGAAACTTTACCAGCTAAATTTTCTAATTGCTTTCTTCTCTCTTCTTTATAATTACCAATATTTACATATACTCTTACATACTGGTTGAAATTTGATGCTAAAATTGCTGTCAGAACGTTCTGTAATGAATTTAAAGTCCTTCCTCTATATCCAATCCATCTATTGTTTTTATTAACCTCTATTGATACATTTATAAAGTTTTTATCAACATCTAATGTATAGTTGAATTCATCATTTTTAAATAATTCTTTAAATTCATCTAGTACTTTAATTAATAATACTTTGTTTTCTTCAAGAGATTTAGAATCAATGTTTTTACCTTTTCTATTATCTCTTCTATTTTCAGTCTTTTTAGTTTTAGATTTAGTTTTCTTTACTTCAACTTCTATTTTAACTCTTTTTCTATCTAATATACTAAACATAGTTTTTTTAGGTTCATCATCTTCTAAAACTTCTACTATAAGATCATCTTTATCTACATTTAACTCTTCACAAGCTGTTCTTATAGCATCTTCCTTTGTTCTTCCTTCATAAATTTTCTTCATATATACACCTATTTCTTTTTACTTTTTTCCAATTCTTTATTATTAGCTTCTCTAATTTCCATGAAATCTACTAGTTTTTCAACACCATATCTTTCTATAAATGAAAGTAATGTATTTGATAACCAGTATAATGCTAAACTAAGAGGAGCATTCATTGTTACTGTAAACATAAGTATTGGCATGAAATATAACATTGACTTATTTGCATCTTTCATAGCATCACCAAAGTCTTCTGTAGATAATTTTTCACTTTCTTTTGCTTCTAATTTATCTTTTTCAATGTCTTTTATTTCTTTAGTTTCTTCTGTCTTTTTATCGACTACTTTTTCAGCCTTAACTTCTATAATTCCATCATCTTTAACTTCTTCTTTTTTCTTCATCTTTTTATTAGTATAAATAATATTTGCAATAGATAAACTAATATATAGTATTGGTATTATTAAATTAGTTAATACAATATATGTATCTTTATCTTTAATATCAAAATCTTTTAAACTATTTGTAGGTATCTTTGTTAAATCTAGACCTAGGAAATTTGTATTAATATCAAATGCTTCATCTTCATCTCTAAATCTAGAAATCATTTCCATTTGTGGTCTTAAAATACCAGCTTCTCTTCTAAGTCTTGCTACCTTTTCGTCTTCATCTTCCTCTTCTTCAGACTCTTCAGATTTTTCATCTTTTTTATCTTCAACTTTCTTAGAATCCTTTTCTGATTTTTCTTCTTTGTCTTCAACTTTCGATTCTTTTTTATCTTCTTTAACTTTTTCAGTTTTTTCTTTTTTATTTTCAGTATCTTCTTTTTCTTTAGATTCTTCTTTTTCCTTTTCTTTTTCAGCTATAACCTCTTCATACATTCTAATTTCATATTGTCTATATACTTTTGGATCCATTTTTCTCATGTATTTTAAAGGTTCACTTACTAAATAAAATACAGCTAAAATTAAAAACATCTGAATTATAACAGTAAAACAAGAAGAACAGCTAGCAATAGGAGAAGTATTATTCTCCTTATATACCTTCATTGTTTCTTCTTGAATTTTCTTTTCATTACCTTTATGTTTTTCTTGAACTTTTTTCAATTCTTCACTAATTAAAGCAGTCTTTTTCATACCTCTTTGTTGTAAATATGTAAGTGGTGCTAAAACTAATTTAACTAATAATGTAAATAATATTATAGATAATCCATAATTACCTACAATATTATATATAAAATTCAAAACATATCCAAAAAGAATTGATATGTTTCCTATCCATGCTAACATTTATACCTCATTTAACTGGATCATAACCACCTTTAGAAAAAGGATTACATCTTAGAATTCTCCAAATTCCTTGAAAAAAACCCTTATATCCATTTTTTTCAATTGCCTTTATCATATAATGTGAACAACTTGGAGTATATCTACATTTTGTTAAACCTTTGTTTAAATGTGGTGATATAGCTTTTTGATAAAATCTCACTAGACTAATCATTATTTTCTTCATTTAAAAGATCCAATTTTTTAAATATCATTTTCATATCTTCTAAAACATCTTCATATTTATGATTTGGACTATTATTTTTCCAAACTAGTACAATATCATAACCTTGTTTTAAAGATATTTGTCTAAAAGACTCCCTCATGAGTCTTTTACATCTGTTTTTCAAGGGCACAGTCTTTATGTTTTTACTAACACAAAGACCAATCCTATTATTTTCCTTATTGTTTTTAGTATATAAAATCTTTAAAATCTTTCCTGATTCTGTAATACCATTTGAAAATATATACTTAAACTGATAGTTTTTTTTAATACTAAACTTTTTTTTCATAATACTAAAATAAGCCTATGTATTTAAACACATAGTCTTTTTCTACCTTTAGCTCTTCTTCTTTTTAAAACATTTCTGCCCGCAGAAGTTTTCATTCTTGATCTAAAACCATGAACTTTTTTCTTGTTTCTATTTTTTGGTTGAAAAGTTCTTTTCATAGTAAACCTCCTTTTTTATCTTAACACCTTTATATTATACTCTATATGATAAATAAAAGCAATTTAAATACAATATAAAGCCCAGTTTATGTCAACTAAACATTTTTATATTATTTATTTATTACTATATAAGTATATTATAACATCTATAAGATTTTAAAGCATCTTTTTTCAATTGACTTTTATGACTTTTTTTTATATCATTTAATCAGTAATATTGCGAAATTTAAGGAGATTAAATGACTTCAGAAGAATTGATGTATTCAGCAAAAGAACTTTTAAAAGAAGAAGTTACAACAATTGCATATGATACATGGATAAAAAACATAAAAATAGGAAAATTAACAGGTGATACAATAACACTTATTGCTGAATCTGACATTCATAAAGATTTTATATCTGAAAAGTATTTTGATTTAATTTCTAATACTTTCAAATATATTACTAAAAAAATATATAATATAGAAATTCTTTCTCAAAAAGAATTAGATTCTATTAATGCATTTGAACCAGACGAGACAGATAATGAGGATTTATCAGGTTCTGATACATATAGTATTTCTAATCTAAATCCCAAATATACATTTGATACATTTGTTGTTGGACAAAATAATAATATTGCACAAGCTACAGCATTAGCTGTTTCTGAAAATCCATATACGAAATATAATCCATTATTTATATATGGTGGTGTTGGATTAGGTAAAACACATTTAATGCATGCAATTGGAAATGAGATGTTAAAATTAAATAAAAATGCAAAAGTATTATATGTAACATCTGAAAGATTTTTAAATGATCTAGTTTATTCAATTAAACAAAAATCAAATAAAACAGAATTATTTAGAAAAAAATATAGAGATGTTGATTTATTTTTAATGGATGATGTTCAATTTTTATCAGGTAAGGAAGCAGCACAAACTGAACTTTTCCATACATTTAATGAATTACATGAAAATAAGAAACAAATAGTTTTCTCAGCAGATAGACCACCAAAGGATATTCCTGTATTAGAAGAAAGATTAAAATCTAGATTTAATTGGGGATTAACAGTTGATGTAGGTCTTCCTGATTATGAAACAAGACTTGCAATATTGCAAAGAAAGTCTGAAGAAGAAAACTTTATTATAGATAATGATATTTTATCTTTTATAGCAGAAAAAAATATTACTAATATAAGAGACTTAGAAGGAATACTTAATAATTTAATTGCATATTCATCATTACTTAAAAGCGATATAACAAAAGAAATTGCTGAAAAAGTAGTTAATGATATAAGTATGCAAAATGAAAAAGTAATTACACCAGATATAATTTTAGCAACAGTTGCTAATTATTTTAGTTTAGATGTAGATGATTTAAAATCTTCTAAAAGATCTAATGCAATTGCATTCCCTAGACAAATTGGAATGTATCTATGCAGAACATTATTAGGATTACCATATGCTACAATATCAAAAGTATTCAATAGAAAAGATCATACTACTGTAATGTATGCTGAAAATAAAATAAAAGATGAAATTAAAACTGTAAAAGAAACAAAATTAATTGTGGATAGTTTAACAAATATATTAAATGAGGATAAAGCTTAGTTTATCAATTTTTTAAAGAAAAAAACTCAAACTTTACATAATTATATTATTTAAAACCACAATAAAAGCTTGATAAATCAATAAAAAAGAAATACACAATAAATTGTGGACAAAAGAATAAAAAGATGTGGAAAACTACTTAAAAATAAATTTTGTGAATAAAATTTTTCTCATGAACACTTATCCACGAAGTTATACACATAGGATTTGTATAGGAAATACAACAAATATATACTTATCCACCGTATCCACAACACCTACTATTACTACTACTAATATTTATATAAGATAAAGGAGATATATATGCAATTTAAAATTGAAAAAAATTCATTATTAAAAGGAATCACAACTGTTCTAAATGCAATACCAAATAGAACAACAATACCTGTATTAGAAGGTATATTTATTGAAGCAAAAGATAATAAATTAATTCTAACAACATCTGATTTAGAAATAGGTATAGAATATATAATTGATGATAATGTAGAAATTAAGAAAGAAGGAGCAATTGTAGTTCCTGCTATTACATTTACTGAAATCGTTAGAAGAATGCCAGAATTAGATATTGATATTGTTGTAGATAAAGATGGTATTTTAAAATTAGAATGTAAAGGATCTAAATATCAGTTATCAACAATGAATGCTGATGAATATCCTAAACTTCCTGAAATTAAAATAGAAAATTCTATTATATTAGAACAAAGAAATTTAAAAAATCTAATTAAACAAACTAATTTCTCAGTTTCATCAGATGAAAATAGAAAACTTTATACAGGTGCTTTATTTAATGCTGAAAAAGATAAATTAACAGTTATTGCATTAGATGGTTTCAGATTAGCAATAAGAGGTTTAAAAAGAGATGTAAAGGGTGATAATAAAAAAGAATTTAAAGTAGTTATACCTGGAAAATCTTTAAATGAAGTAGCTAAAATTTTAGATGAATCATTTGATACAGTTTCAATTGGTACAGATAAAGGGCAAGCAATTTTTCAATTAGATAATTGTAAAATTATAACTAAAACTTTAGATGGTGATTTTTTAAACTATAATTCATTATTAGAAACAAAACCAG
>CAZMFV010000042.1:0-7232 GCA_964565695.1 uncultured Lachnospiraceae bacterium | reverse complement strand
GAATATTTAAAGAAGTATCAAGAGCATATCCAAATACAAATAATAGAGTATTACAAACAATGTTAATATTTACGATAGCGGTTTCATTTGAAATTAAAGCTGGTAAGATTACAAAATATAAATTTGAAACTATTCCTGATAATGAGTCATATAAGTCTATATTAGTTTCATCTAGAGTATTATCTGATTCAAAACAATTCTATATTAAAGAATTTGATAATAATTATTATTATAATTTCAATGTTGATTATAGATTCTTTAAATTCATTGAACTATATATTAGATTAAGAATTTTTGATATGAGACAATTTAAAACTGATATGGATGTAATAATAAATACAGTAGATACAGCTAATCTTCCTGCATATAAAAGACTACTTACTGAAGAGTATTGGAAGATTAATGATGAAGATTTCCCAAGAATTATTAATGAATCATATTCAGATATAAAGGCAGGAAGACTTACTCTATTAGAAACATTAAAATTATTCCCATATTTTTCATACTTTATTAATAAAGAATTAATAGACTATAAAATGGAAGACTTAAAAAATGACTTCATTAATGGAATGAATAGAGCTTCAATGAAGACAAATGAGTATACAGAAAACATTGATGAAGAATTATCTAAGACAGGAATGGAAATATCTTCTGATATGGATGATATTTTAGAACATTTCCATTTGTTAAATGAAGAAATAAAGAGAAGAATCAAAGAAGAAAAAGCTGATGAAATATTTAAAAATATTCCTATGAGAATGGAAACATTTTATGATTCATTTAATAAAGAATGTATGAATGAACCTATATTTAAATATTATGAACCTTTTAAGATGTTTCAAAGAATTGTTAATGCAACAAATGAGGATATTGTAACTATTTCTGAAATACTATTAGAAAGAGCTAAAATACAAAAAACTGAATTTGAAGAAGAACTAGATTTCATGAAAGATTTTAAAAGACAATTAGAAAACTATATTGAAGGTAGAAAGCCTCAAATAAAAACAGTTATACTAAAAGCTTTTATAGACACAATTGATAGAATAATATTACTATATAGTAGAGATGAAATTAAAGAAGAGAGTGAAAAAACCACTTTAAATATATAAAAAATATACAAAGCAAAATCTTGTTAAATATTGTAGAAAAAGCCTTAAATGTTGACATAACAGGCTTTTACTGATAATATAAATTGATAGAAGACAAAAAGAAAGGCAAAATATGGCATTTTTTGGAAGAAAGAAAAATATCTTAGAGGAAGCATACTTTCCTGATAGATATATTAATAGAATAACTGATATTGATTCAGAGTTTTTTAAAGATGAAAACATTCAAGGTGTTATTATTGATATTGATAACACTGTTATTGATGTTAAAAAGAATTTAATAGATGGTCTTGTTGAATGGAATAAGGAATTAAAAGAAAATGGTATTGAAGTAGTAATACTTTCTAATACAATTGACAAACCTAAGGTTGCTAAAATAGCAAATCTTTTAGATGTTGAATATTTCATATTTGGAAGAAAACCTAATTCAGGTGGTTTCTTAAAAGCTAAAAGACATCTAGAATTATCTGTTGATAATATTGCTGTAATTGGTGATCAAATATTTACAGATATATTAGGTGCAAATAGAGTTGGAATGCTTTCAATTTTAGTTAATCCATTACAAGAAAGAAATGACTACTTTATTACTAGATGGAAAAGACCTATAGAGGAAAATGTTCTTGCTAGATATTTAAAACATATTAAGGAAAAAGAAGATAATCCGAAAAAATATACACATGTTTTAAAAGCCTTAGATCAAAGAATTGATAATCAAGAAAGAGAAACAGATATATCACATACAACTAAATTAAAGAAGGTTGTTAAAGCTGCAAAAATTGAAGAAGCAGAAAAATTAGCATTAGAAGCTGAACAAGATAATAAGGATTTCAAAGAATCTCTTGTTGAGAATGGTAAAAAAAAACGAGAGAAAAAGAAGAAGTAGATAAATATAGATGTCCAAAGAGAAAAAAATTAGAACTACAAGAAGAAATGGAATTATAGACAAAAGAAAAGGTTTAAGATGATAAATGGTATAAATGTATACTACTATTTTATTCAAATAATATTAGGAATAATTGCAGGAGTATTTTCTGCAATAGGAACAATTAGATATAAAGATGAGAAAAGGATATTTAGTAGAGAAAATTTTAATAATATAAAATTGGAAGGAATCCCTAAACTTTATTTAAATATTGCAGCTAATGTTGTGATATATTTAATATTACTTTATTTTATTGGAATTGCTCCTACATTTATCGCAAATTTAAATCTTATTAAATACATGCTTATAACACCTCTTTTAGTAATAACATTTACAGTTGATTTAAAGATAAGAGAAATCCCAAATAGAGTAACACTATTCCTATTTGAAATTGCTTTAATAAATATATTATTACTAGGTTTTATAAATGTTAATTTAGCATTAGATGCAATTTATGGTGGACTTATAGGTGGTGGAGTATTTATAGCACTTGCAGTTCTAGGCAGATTGTTTTATGGAAAAGAAGCAATGGGTATGGGTGATGTAAAATTAATGGGACCACTTGGTTCTATACTAGGTGTTACAATGACTTTAAACTTAACATTACTAGCATTCATACTTTCATCAATTATTGGAATTATTGCATTAATAGTTAGAAGAAAAAAAGGTGATGATGATGCATATGTTCCATTTGGACCATTTTTAGTAATATCTGCATATGTGATGATGATAATACCTAATAATTATATTATCGAAGTGTTTTTAAAATTTACTGACTATCTATCTAGTTTAATAATAAGCCTATTTAATTAAAATACAAAAAGGATTAAAGATTTATGGTTAATGTAATAGAAGTTATAAGATTAATATTAGCTATCTTATTTATAACTACTACATTTATGTCTGTAATAAAACTCCTTATTAATAAGATTTCTGCTAGTAGAGAATCTAAAAAAATAAAGGCAGAAGCTAATAAGAAAGCAATAGAAAAAAGTGATGATGTTATTAAAGATATAGATGATATAAAAGAAACAAAAGAAATGAAAGAATTTTTAGATAAAGGAATGAAATGAATAAGATTAATTTTTTAAGATCAAGATTAGAAGATAGAAATATAGATGCAATGATTATTTCTAATGAAATAAATATAAAGTATCTAATTAATGTTGATGTTGAAGGATTACTTTTAATTACTCCAATGGAGAGTATTTTCCTAACATCTTCAAGACTATATGATCATGTGAGTAGCATATTAAGAATTGAAGATCGGAATTACTATAAAAGAAATAGAAAAATCTAATAAGAGAGATTTAGAAAATATATTTATGGGTGCTAGTAATATTGGTATAGAAGAAACTGATATTACATATAGTGAATATAGAGACTTTCTTCAAATATTTGAAACTTCATTAGTTGAAACAGAAGGTATTATTGAAGAGATGAGAGAAACTAAAGATGATGATGAATTAAAACATATGAAATACATTTCTAAGATACTATCAGATGTCTATGATAGATCTGTAGTTCAAATAAGAAAAGGTATGACTGAAAAACAGATTGCAATGAATATAAAGAGAATGTTAGCACAATCTGGTCTAGATGGAATACCAGAAGAAGTAAGAGTACAAAGTGGTGAGAATTCTTCTAATATGTTCTTTCTTCCTACAAATAGAAGATTAAAATCAGGTGATGTTGTAGTAATCTATCTATCAGGTAGTTATAGAGACTATCATGCTAAGATGACTAGAACTATATTTGTTGAAAGAGCAACAGAACAACAACAAGAAGAATATAATAAATTAATAAAGTTACATGATTCGTTACTTAGAAATATTAGAAGTAGAGCAAGCATTTCAGAAATAACAAAGGAATATTCTAAAGAACTAGAAGAGATTAATTGGGATATTAAATACTATCTAGCACATGGTATTGGCTTAGAACTTAGTGAAGCACCACAATTTGTAACTAATACTAATAAAGAGATTAAAGAAAGAATGACAATAGTAATAGAACCTGGAATATATAAGCAAGGTTATGGGATTAAGATAGCGGATACAATTGCTATTACAGAATCTAATTTTGAACTATATACAAAGTCACATAGAGATATAAGAATTATTAGTTAGTAAAATAAAAGGGAAAAATATAAATAAAAAAGCAAACAAAAAAATAAATAAGCATGTCTAAAAACACATGAAAATTATACACATTAGAAAAACGTGTATAAAAAACGGGAAAAATTATGCATATTTGTAGATTATGTATGAAAAATGTGATACTTTATACATAAGGAGGATATTATGGAATTAAAATTATTGCCATATAAAGATGTAAACTTGAAAACGGAGAAAATATTAAAACAATTGACACTGTCTTCAAGAAGTCTTGCAGAATTAAAGGGTTATGCTAACACTATTCCTAATATGCATATATTAATAAATGGTATAACAATGAATGAAGCCAAAGAAAGCAGTGAAATAGAAAATATTGTTACTACACATGATGAAATATACAAAACTTTAAGTGAGTCTGACTATAAGAAAGAAAGTGCTAAAGAAGTTGTTAATTATAGAAATGCAATTTGGACTGGTTATGAGAAGATAAAAGAAGATGGCTATATTAGTACTAATACAATAATTGCGATACAAGCTTTAATAGAACTTAATAATGCAGGAATAAGAAAACAAGCAGGTACAGAACTTAAGAATTCTAAAACAGATGAAACAATATATATTCCACCACAAGATGAAAAGGAAATTAGGAAATATTTAAAGAATCTTGAAGATTTTATTAATACTAATGATGATGGAATAGATCCATTAATAAAGCTTTGCTTAATTCATTATCAATTTGAAAGCATACATCCTTTCTATGATGGCAATGGTAGAACTGGTAGAATTTTAAATGTTTTATACCTTGTTTTAAATGACTTGTTAGATAGCCCTATATTATATTTAAGTAAGTATGTTAATGAAACAAAACAAGAATACTATAGATTATTAAAAGAAATAAAAGATACCGGAGATTTTGAAAGTTGGATACTATATCTTTTGAAAGGTGTAGAGGTTACAGCTGAAGACACTATTAAACTTATACAAGATATTCAAGATGAAATGAATAGTTTTGAAGATGAGTTTAAAAACAAGTTGCCTAAAATTTATACTAAAGAATTATTAGAATCTTTATTCTATGAAGTTTATACTAAAAACTCATATGTTCAAAAACAGTGTGATGTTACAAGATTAACGGCATCT
Source organism: uncultured Lachnospiraceae bacterium (assembly GCA_964565695.1). Taxonomy (GTDB): domain Bacteria; phylum Bacillota; class Clostridia; order TANB77; family CAG-508; genus CAZCCM01. Next base: position 1,950 of record CAZMFV010000042.1, on the reverse strand, counting down.
TCATATTTAAACCAACTAGAAGAAGCAGGATTATTAGAATCTGAAAAGATTGGAAGAGAAAGAATCTATAAAAATACTAGATTAATAAAACTTTTGTCAGAGTATTAAAAAAGTAAAAGAAAATAAAAAACAAGTATAAAACTAAGAAATACAAAGTAAAGATGAACTATTAAAAAATTCTTAATAGTTCAAATAAAGTCTAATTTATAATAAAGAGAAGCGAAGTAAAATGAAATTAATAATAAATAACTTAGAAAACAATTTAATACAAAGAAGTTTAAGACTACTTGAAGATGCATACAAACAAAGTAATGATTCTAAAGTTTTAAATGCAGTTAAAGATCAACTATATTTTTCGTTAATGGCAATTGAAGGTTTTGATGAAAGATTTAAAGTTGACTTTGATAATTGTAAAATGAGTAGTTTAGAAGATATAGATGAATTAGCTGAGAAAATTAATTCAAATATTGATGTTATTAAATTAGAAAATATAACTGAAAAAGAATTTAAAAAACTAATTAAATTAAAAGACAGACAATTTAGAAATGTTTTATCAGGATATAATGAAGCAATCGAAGAATTACCACTTACATTCTTTAGTCATTATGTTGATGATAAGCTTGTATTAATATTACCAAAAGGAGATAACAAAGACGAAGAAGATAAAGATAATAAAGAAAATACAATCCTTACTAATATTGCAAGAGTTAAGAATATAAATAAATTAGGTGAAGGACTTTGTTACTTCTGTAATAGTTTTAGAAAGAATCCAGAATTAGTCTATGTCACTAATGAAAAGACTTCAAAAGAGAACTATAATGCAATTACTCAAATAGTCTGCAAAGACTATAAATTATGTAATGAAAGTATTTTAAATACAGATAATTTAGAAGAATTTATTCTTAGTTTAAAATAGGAATAGGAATAGAAAAAGAAAATAAAAAGAAACGAAAAAATAAAAAGTTAAAAATTTAAAATTTAAAATTAAAAATATAAGAACAATAAATAAAACAAGAGGATATTATGAAAGATAATAAATTAGATAATAAATACAATTTTCAAGAGAAAGAAGAAAAGTGGAGAAATCACTGGTTAGATAATAAAATATATAAATTTGATAGAAATGTAGAAGGTAAGGAGGTATTCTCAATAGATACACCACCACCTACAGTGAATGGTATGCTTCATATTGGGCATATCTTTTCATATACTCAAACTGAAATGTTAGCAAGATATAAAAGACTATCTGGATATAATGTATTTTATCCATTTGGTTTTGATGACAATGGTCTACCAAGTGAGAGATTAGTAGAAAAAGAACAAAAGAAGAGAGCACATCAAATTGGTAGAGAAGAATTCAATAAACTTTGTTTAGAAACTACTGGTAAATATATTAAAGAATTCGAAGAATTATTTAATATATTAGGTGTTAGTACTGACTGGGATTTAGCATATCAAACTATTAGTCCAGAAACTATTAAGATAAGTCAAAAGTCATTTATTGAACTTGCTAAAGATAATAAATGTTATCATGCTGAAAGTCCTGCTCTTTGGTGTAATGAATGTTTAACTACATTTGCACAAGCAGAATTAGAAACTAAGACAAGAGAATCATTCTTTAACTATATTACATTCAAAACAGTAGAAGATGGAGAGGAATTCACTATAGCGACAACTAGACCGGAATTATTACCAGCTATAGTTGCAGTATTTATTAATCCAGAAGATGAAGATAAAAAACATCTAATTGGTAAGACTGCACAGATTCCATTATTTGATATTCAAGTACCAATAATTGCTGATGAGAAAGTAGAATTAGATAAAGGTACTGGTATTGTTATGGCTTGTACTTTTGGTGATCAAACAGATATTGAATGGTGGAGACAATATAAATTGCCACTTAAAAATATATTAACAGATTATGGAACAATTAAAGAAGAGATTCCACAT
>CAZMFV010000041.1:1205-7454 GCA_964565695.1 uncultured Lachnospiraceae bacterium | reverse complement strand
GTTGTTAAACTAAGAGGATTACCAAAATCGGATCTATATTTAGAGGGAAATGACCAATATAGAGGATGGTTCCAATCATCATTACTTACATCTGTTGCTACAAATGGAAAAGCTCCATATAAAGAAGTATTAACAAATGGAATGGTTGTTGATGAAAAAGGACATAAGATGAGTAAGTCTATTGGGAATGTTATATCACCATTAGATATTACTAATAGATATGGTGCTGATATATTAAGACTTTGGGTATTATCATCAGACTATGTAACTGATGTTGCAGTATCTGAAAACTTATTTAAACAATTATCTGAAAATTATAGAAAAATGAGAAATACATCTAGATTTATTCTTGGAAATTTAAATGGATTTGATCCAAATAAAATTAAAGTTGATTACAAAGATTTAGAAGATATTGATAAATGGGCATTATTTAGATTACATAAATTAATAACAGAAGTTGATAAACATTATGAAAACTTTGATTTCTATAAAGCATTCCATGAAATCAATCAATTCTGTACAGTTGATATGAGTACAATATATTTTGACATTATAAAAGACAGATTATATTGTGAAGATGAGAAGTTAAGACATGCAGCACAAGATACTCTATATAAAATTCTTGCTGCATTAGTTAGAATATTTGCACCTGTTATTTCATTTACAGCAGAAGAGATCTGGCAACATATGCCAAGACTTGAAGGTGAAAATGAAGAATCGGTTATGTTAGACAAATATCCTGAAGCTAATAAAGAATGGAATAATACTAAATTGGGAGAAGACTTTAAAGAATTATTAAAATTAAGAGACATTGTTCTAAAAGAATTAGAAACAGCAAGAGCAGAGAAAGTTATAGGACAATCTTTAGAAGCTAAAGTTATATTAACAGTTAATAAAGAGTTTAAAGAATTAACAGATAAATATGAAGACTTCCTAGCTGATTTCTTTATTGTATCTGAAGTTGAATTAAAGACTGGTAAAGAAATAGAAGCAGAAGTTATTAAAACATATGGACTGAAATGTTCTAGATGTTGGAAATATGAAGTTGAAGAAGACTATGATAAAGAATTAGAACTTTGTAAAAGATGTAAGACTGTTTTAAATAAATAATACTAAGGAAAAGAGGAATAATGGAAAAACCTAATATAGGATTAGGAATAGGAAATTTACTTCCTTATCAATTAAAAAACATGAAGGTATATGCATTTATAGGTCCTTCAGGAACAGGTAAAAGCTTTAAGGCACAAGCTGTTGCTGCAGAAAACAATATTGAATGTATAATAGATGATGGTCTTCTTATTAGAGGAAATATAGTTCTTGCTGGTACATCAGCTAAAAAAGCTGAAACTAAAATTCAAACAATAAGAGATGCATTGTTTTCATCAGAAGAAGTTGTAGAAGAAATGAGAAAAACTTTTAGAAAACATAGAGTAAGATCTCTATTAGTACTAGGTACTTCTGATGGAATGTTAGAAAAAATAAGGGAAAATCTTGGTTTACCAGAATTTACTAAAATCATTAGAATAGAAGATGTTTCTACTGAAGAAGAAATGAAATTAGCTAAAAAAATAAGAACAACAGAAGGCAAACATGTTGTACCTGTTCCTACATTTGAAATAAAAAAAGATTTTTCAGGAATAATATTAGATCCATTACAAGTTTTTAGAACCAAAAAAGATAAAAATCCATATGATGCAACGGACAGGAGTATTATTAGACCAACATTTAGTTATCTTGGAAAATTTACAATATCAGATTCTGTTTTTAGAGACATTGTTGATATGATTTCTGAAACTACAGAAGGTGTTGTTGCAACAACTAGATTAAGAGTTGATAAGATAGCGGTTGAAGAAGAGGGTTTAAAAATTTATTCTGAGATTACTGTTGAGTACGGATATAATATAATTAATGTAGTAGAAAAGTTTAGAAATAGAATAAAAGAAGAACTTGAAAATATTACTGCAATGAATGTATTAGAAGTTGATGTTAAAGTTAAGGACATAGTGACTTAAAAAAGCATCAGCTTTTTTTATATAAAATAACCATAAAATAAAATATGAAGGAGAGTTATATGAAAGGTAAAATTTTAAAAATTATTTATGTAGTACTACTTATACTTATGGTATTCTTAACTATTAAAGGATTCATTCAAGGAGGAGGAGCATCTGAAGAAATAGCAGGAAAAATAATTGAAGTAGAAGATGCTAAGATTATAAAAGAAAATGAAGGAAAGCTAGTTTTAATAAGCGGTAAAATGGAAACAGATGAAGAATTAGAATTTACAGATGAAGGAGTTAAAGTAAAAACTCCTATATTAAAAAGAAAAGTAGAAATGTATATGTATGACAATGACAAAGAAAAAGCTGGCAAAGTAACAAAAATTTGGAGTAATAAAGTTCCACTACCTACATTAATAGATGAGGACTATAATAAAAAATATTACAATCCTACAAAGGAAATTCTTGATAAAGAAATATACTCTGAAGTTCTTGTAGGTGATTTTAAGGTAAATTCTGAAGCAATAAAGGCAATACAAACTAATGCTGTATTAAGTGATTTTATAGAAGTTCCTGGCTTTAGGGTAGAAGATGAAACTACTTTAACAACTGCAAAAGAAGGAAGTTTCCAAGTTGGTGACTATAAAATGCAATACCATTATTTAGATTTATCTCAAACTCCTGAATATACTTTTGTGGGAAAACAAAAAGATGGGAATTTAGAAAAATATAAATTGGATACAGGAAAAAATATATTACAACATTTTGAAGGGAAATTAACTAAAGAAGAAGTTATAGAAGAACTAGGCTCTATGAGTAAAATGGGTAATATAGCATCAATTACTATAACTTTGTTAATGTTAATAGGAGCTGTATTTATTTTTAAACCAAAGAAACAAGAGAAATAAAATATAAAATATAATAATAAATTTTAACTAAAAGGAGAATAAATGGTAATAGCAATAGATGGACCTGCAGCATCAGGAAAAGGTGTAATGGTTGAATTACTTAGTGAAAAATTAAACTTAGAAACATTAGACACAGGAGCAATATATAGAACAATTACAATTGCTGTATTAGAAAATGATATTGATTTTAAAGATACAAGTGATGAAGCTATAGAAAAATTAAAAGATTTTTTAACTACATTAAATATTGAAGTAAAAACTGAATATACTGAAGCTAATGAAAAAGATGTTAAATACTTCTTAAATGGGAAAGATGTTAGTAAAGAAATCAGAGATAAAAAGACAACTGAAAATGTTTCTTTTGTTTCTTCTAATACAACTATAAGATTATTTGTAACAGAATTTACAAGAAAATATGCAATTGGTAAAAATATAATAATGGATGGAAGAGATATTGGGACATATATTTTCCCTAATGCAGAAGTAAAAATCTTTTTAACAGCAGATCAGGATGAAAGAGCTAAAAGAAGGTATGAACAAAATAAAGAATCAAAAGATAATTACATGTCTTATGAAGAGGTACTGGAAAATTTAAAATCTAGAGATTATAATGATACATATAATAAGGAAATAGGTGCACTAAAACAAGCAGATGATGCAATACTAGTTGATAATACTAATCAAACAGAAGAAGAAACATTAGAACATCTTTTAGAATTAATTAAAGAAAAGTTAAATTAATAAAAAATAATAAATAAATAAAAAACCAAATGTTATAAAAAAACAAACAATAATTAAACGATAATTAATAGGAGTTAAAATTAAAATGGCTGATCAAAAGAAAAAAGAAAAATTAAAAGAAAATAAGGAAGTTGTTCAAGAAAAAGACAAGAATGCTGAAAAAGAATGTAAAGAAGAAATAGAAAAGATTTCTAAATTCCTGATAATATTATCAGTTAGCGTTTTTGGGCTAATAATATTATCAGTAAGTAATTTTATAATGATTACTTTAATGAAGTAAGAAATAAAGAAACAAAGAAATAAATTGAAACTGAATATACAATGTAATTTATGATGCAGAGTATTAGGTAAGAACATAATTAAATAAATATAAAAAGTATTTAAAGCAAGATTTTCTTGCTTTTTTATTGTATTTATAGGCTTTTAAAGAAAAATTAAAAATATTTTAGCAATTAACTTGACAGACTGCCAACAACAATATAAAATATTATCAGCTGTAAAGGAGGACTGCTAATTTGGATATTGATGAAAGAAAAGAATTAATATTAAAAGCTATAATAGAAGAATATATAGACTCAGCTGAGCCTGTTAGTTCTGCAGTTTTAATATCTAAATATCCTATTGCATATAGTAGTGCTACAATAAGGAATGAAATGGCGGAATTAGAAAAGATAGGACTTTTACAAAAACCTTATTCATCAGCAGGAAGAGTTCCTTCAGAATTAGGATATAGATATTATGTAGATAAATTAGTAGAAGATGCAGAACTTTCTAAAGAAGAAGTTTCAGTTATAAGAGATATGTTATCAGATAGATCTACAACATTAGAACAATTCTTAAGTGTTGCTTCAACTACATTGTCAGAACTTACACATTATACAAGTATTGCTGTAGGACCAGACATAAAAGAAGATAAGATTAGAGATGTTGAATTTATATTATTAGGTAATACAAATTTAATGGCTATAATCTTAACAGAATGTGGTGTTATAAAAGAAGCAATAATAAAATTTGAAGATAAGATTACACCAGACATTGTAGAAGATTTAAAATATATATTTAAAAAGAAATTAATTGGTAAACCTTTATCAACAGTTGATGGTAGAGTTGAAGATTATATAATGGAAGAAGTTAAAATTTCAGCTAATATTATAAGAAAGATAATTAATGAATTAAATAGAATTTTAAAAGATTCTGAAAGAGTATATTTAAAAGGTGCTTCAAAAATATTTAAATTCCCAGAATTTAAACATGAAGAAGCTTTTGAAAATATTCTAAATGTAATTGATGAAAAAGAAAATTTCAAAGAAGTTTTTAGTTCTGATGATACAGAAACTGATATTACAATATATATAGGAAATGAGAATGAATTGTCTGAATTTAAAGACTTTAGTTTAGTAACTATGTCTAAGAAGTTAGATAATAGAAATATTGGGACTGTGGGAATAATAGGACCAACTAGAATGAATTATGGTAAGGTTATGGCTATTATGAAGCATATGGCCCAAATATTAAGTAAAGATGATGAAGAGAAAGATGAGTAGGAGGAAAAATGCAAAAAGAACTTAAGGACGAAGAAGAGATTATAGAAGAATCTTTAGAAGAAAATCAAGATGAGGAAGTAGAAGAGGTAAATGAAGCAGCTTTATATAAACAGCAATTTGAAGAAATAGAAGATAGATATAAGAGAATATGTGCTGAATTTGATAATTATAAAAAAAGAACTGAAAAAGAAAATACTAAAACATATGATTATGCAAAAATAAGTATTATAACAGGACTTTTACCAATATTAGATAGTTTTGAAAAATCTATGGAAAGTGATTCTAAAGATAAGTCATATAAAGAAGGAATTGAATTAATATATAAACAATTTCAAGACTATTTAAAATCACAAGGTGTTGAAGCAATTGAAACTGAAGGACAAAAATTTGATCCAGAACTACATGAGGCAGTTAATCTTGTTGAAGACTCTGGTCTTGAATCAGGAATGATTGTTCAATCTTTTAGAACTGGATATAAGATGAGACAAGATGTAATTCGTCATTCAATGGTTGTGGTTCAAAAATAATAGATAGATATTAATAAAAATAAAAACAAATAATAAAAAACATAAATGTACAAAAGATAAGAATAATAAGTAAAAAAGAAATTAAAAAATAAAAATAAAAGAATTACCATAAGGAGGTAAAAATGGGAAAAATAATAGGAATAGACTTAGGAACAACTAATTCTTGTGTTGCTGTTATGGAGGGTGGTAAACCTGTAGTTATTTCTAACAGAGAGACTAATGAAAGGACTACACCATCTGTAGTAGCATTTACTAAAGAAGGTGAAAGATTAGTAGGACAGATTGCTAAAAGACAAGCTGTAACTAATCCTGAAAATACTCTATTATCTGTTAAAAGAGATATGGGTTCAAAAAAGAAATTTAAAATTCAAGGTGAAGATTTTACTGCACCAGAAGTATCAGCAATGATTATTTCAAAATTAAAAGAGGATGCTGAAGATTATTTAGGACAAAAAGTTACAAAGGCAGTTATTACAACACCTGCATACTTTACAGATGCTCAAAGACAAGCAACTAAAGATGCTGGTAGAAT
>CAZMFV010000041.1:0-1195 GCA_964565695.1 uncultured Lachnospiraceae bacterium | reverse complement strand
GAATAATCAATGAGCCAACAGCTGCTGCATTAGCATATGGAATTGATAAAGATGCTAATGATAAGAAAGTATTAGTTTATGACTTAGGTGGTGGTACATTTGACGTATCAATATTAGATATTGGTGATGGTGTATTCCAAGTTCTTTCTACAAGTGGAAATAATAAACTAGGTGGAGATGACTTTGATCAAAAAGTTATAGATTTCTTAGTAGCAGAATTTAAGAAAGATAATGGAATTGATTTATCAACAGATAAAATGGCTATGCAAAGACTTAAAGAAGGTGCTGAGCAAGCTAAAATAGAATTATCAACAGTTGGTGAAACTAATATTAATTTACCATTTATTACAGCAGATGCTAATGGACCAAAACATATGGATGTTAAATTAACAAAATCTAAATTTGAAGATCTTATTAGACCATTAGTTGAAAAAACAATTGATCCTGTTACAGATGCTTTAAAAGAAGCTAAAATAACAGCAGATGACTTAGATGAAGTTATATTAGTTGGTGGTTCAACAAAGGTTCCATTAGTTCAAGAAGAAGTTAAGAAAATTACTAAAAAGGATCCAAACAAAACTATAAATCCAGATGAATGTGTTGCTGTAGGTGCTGCAGTTCAAGCTGGTGTATTATCAGGAGATGTTGAAGAATTAGTTCTATTAGACGTAACTCCATTATCATTAGGTATTGAAACATATGGTGGAGTATTTACTAAATTAATAGAAAGAAATACAACAATTCCAAGTAAGAAATCACAAGTATTCTCTACTGCTGCTGATGGGCAAACTTCAGTTGAAGTTCATGTTCTTCAAGGAGAAAGAGAAATGGCTGCAGATAATAAGACATTAGGAAGATTCCAATTAACAGGAATTCCACCAGCACCAAGAGGAATACCACAAGTAGAGGTTACTTTTGATATAGATGCTAATGGAATAGTTAATGTTTCTGCAAAAGATCAGGCTTCAGGAAATACTCAAAATGTAGCTATAACTTCATCTTCAAATTTAACAGAAGAAGATATTCAAAAAGCAGTTAAAGAAGCAGAAGAACATGCAGCAGAAGATAAAAAAAGAAAAGATGAAATTGAAATTAAAAATAATGCAGAAAGTTTAGTATATAGTAGTGAAAAAACTTTAATAGACTTAGGTGATAAATTATCAGCTGAAGAAAAAGATAAGATTCAAGTTGAAAT
>CAZMFV010000040.1:0-7637 GCA_964565695.1 uncultured Lachnospiraceae bacterium | reverse complement strand
AATGAAAATATTTTAATGAATTATAAATATGGAACTTCTATTGATTATTTTGATTATAAAAAGAAAATTAAATATCCTTTATTAATAAAAGAAGCAATGAAGATTAAATTAAAAGAAGAGATAATATCTGAAGAAATGAGAGTATTATATGTAGCATTAACTCGTGCTAAAGAAAAATTGATAATAACTTCTTCAATGAAAAATGCAGAAAAATACTATAAAGATATTATGAATCTAGCTGAAATTTATACTGATACAGATAAAGATAAGATTGCTAATTTTGTGTCACCACAAATATTAAAAAAGAAACTTTCTTTTTTAGATTGGATAATGCTTTCATACTATTCTGGATTAAATTCTGCAAAACTTAGCTTAATTAATGCTAAAAACCTAGATTTTCATGAAGTTGAAGAAGTAAAAGGAATAATTGATGTTGAATTAGATACTTTAGGTGATGATATTATTCATAATGTAGATATAATTTTAGAAAATCTTGATTATATATACCCTTTTGAAGATGATTTTTATCCTAAGATTGCTGCAAGTAGATTGCATATGTCAGAAGAAAAAGTTATAGAAGAAAACATTAAAAATTTAGTAACAAAAAAACCAAAATATATGAGGACTAAAAAACTCACTGCAGCTGATAAAGGAAGTTTAAATCACTTCTTTTTAGAGAAATTAGATTTAACTAAGAAACATAATGAAAAAGACTTAGAAATAAAAGTTAAAGAATTAATAGATGATGAATTAATTACTGAAGAAGAATCTAAATTAATTGATTTGAATAATATTATTAACTTTATTAATACTGATGAATATAAAGTTATTTTGAACTCAGAAATTGTTAAAGAAAAGCAATTTATAGCTAAATTTGATTTAAAAGAAATTGAAAATATAATTGTAAATAATATAGATGGTGTTAAAAATGAAAAAGACTTCAAAAATGAAAGTGTCCTTATCCAAGGTATTATTGATTTATATTATATAACTGAAGATGACAGATTAAAAATACTAGATTATAAGACAGATAATTTAAATCCTGGAGAAATAAAGGAAAGATATAAAACTCAAATGCTAACATATAAGATGGCTTTAGAAAAAGCATTGAAAAGAAAAGTTGATGAAGTTTTAATTTATTCAACTGCTAATAATAAATATATAGAAATTATAAATTAAATAGTATATAATAAAAAAGAAGATATAATGAACAAATAATGATTTTATACAGAGGTAATAATGAAAAACAAAAGAAAAAACATAAAAGAAAATAATGAAGAAAAAACTAGCTATACAATGATATATATTTTTATATCTTTAATATTGGTAATTCTAGTGACTGTAGTTTTTTTGATTTTAGATGATAAACTTTATTTAACATATAAAAATCCAATTGCTATTATTAAATTAGAAGAACTTGGAGAAATAAAAGTAGAATTAGAACCAACAAAGGCTCCTAATACTGTTAATCATATTATTAAATTAATAGAAAAAGAATTTTATAATGATAAGGTAATTTATGGTAGAGATGGTGTATCCATCCACTTTGGTAGAGAAGATAAGGGTATGCCTCCAACTTTAAAAACATCATTAATTGATAAAAGCATTGAGGAAGGTTCAGCTTTGGATTTTGAATATGAGATTGATGGTGAATTTGAAAAAAATAATTTTAAATCAAATGATTTAAAACATGAAAAATATGTTCTTTCATTGGTAAGAGCAGATTATACGGAAATTATTCCTAACCTACAACACCATTCACATAATTCAGGCTCACCAATGTTTAAAATATTATTTAAAGATGCACCAGGAATGAACGGAAATTATGCAGCATTTGGAAAAGTAATTGAAGGTTTTGAAATTATAGATGAATTAGCTGAAAGAAAATTAAGAGCTAATATAGAAGATGAAGAAGATTTAGCAGATCTAAATGAATTTGAAGAATTTGTAAAAATAGAAAGTATTACTATTGATACTTTTGGAAAAAAGTTTAAAGATGTTAAATTACATAAAAAGTTTAGTTTAGATGAATTTTTCTTACAAATGGTAGATCCTAAAATATAAATATATAGGAGATTATAGTGAAAAAAGGTATTACTTTAATTGCATTAACAATTACAATACTTATAATGATTATATTAAGTTCAGCAGCTATAGGTAGTGTAATAGGACTTGTAAGTGTTGCTAGAGTTGATGGTTATGAAATGAACTCTAAAATTGTAAGAGAACAAGTAGATGTTCTTTATGATGAAGTTTTAAGAAAAAAAGATAAAGAAGACGATTTTGCAACTGCTTTTGCAAAAATTTATGTTGATAGTTCAGCAATTGAGCCATCACAAAGTCTTCCAAATACTATTCCTAATTCTTCTATTAATATTATATCTGAAAGATTTAATATGACTGCAACAGAAATTAAAAATTTAGATTATTATAGATTTGATGACGAAAAATCTAAAGAAATATTAGGAATTGAAGATAATGATTTAGACTATTTGGTTAATTTTGAAAATAATATAGTATTTTCTATAAAACCTATAAAATTTAAAGGTGAAGATGTTTATACTATAGAAGAAATAGATGATAAATATATGGTAACTAGAAGTTCTTTTGGAATATCAGATGTAAAAATAGGTGATACTATTATTTATGATCCTACAGCAGGTGTTAAAGATCCTAGTGTATTAACATATACATCAAAAGAAGGAATAGCTGGTGATAACTTTAAAAGTGGAAATGGTAGAACTCTTCAAACTTTTATAGTCTCAGACTCTCAAAATGAATTTATAGTAATAGGTAAAGAAAATGATAGATTAAAAATACTTAGTAAATCTGCTATTAGTAATAATGGTAATGCATTTCAATTTCATGGTGCTGTAGGATTTTTATTTTTAGAAGAAGAAATTCATAAATTATGCAGCATTTTTGGATATGGATTGGGTGCTGATAAATCTTTGATTACAGAATATGAATACGGATATCAAAAAAGTAAAGATTATCCATATTATGATGATAAGATCAAAGGATCTGCTGCTAGATCATTGATGTTAGAGGATTTAGAATTAATGACTAATACTCCTTTAAGAAGAAGTGATAAATTTTACACTAGTATTCTTGCTCATTTCCCTATGTTTGATAGTAATGATAATGGTCAATCTGAATACCCAGAAGATGATTTTCTGCTTACAAACAAAAGGACAACTAATACAGAATTTGTTTTTAAATCAGAATATAATAAATTAGCGAAAACAGATATATTTAAAACTACTTGTATTTTAGCTGATAGATTTGTAAATAGCAGTGGTAGTTATGTTGAATTCCAAGCTGTTACTACAAAAAGTAATGAAATTAATGGTAGCAATCTATTTAGAAGTAGTTCAGGAAGTTCTTCTTTTGCGAATCTTTCTGGATACATAAGACCAGTAGTGTATTTAAGACCTGGAGTTAAATTAGAAAAAGGATCTAGTGCAGATTCGTGGAAAGTTTTATATTAAATATTTTACAAATGATAATAAAATGAAAATATAATAAGGATTAAAAATGAAAGATACAATAACTTTAAAAAAATTTATATGGACAATAATAGGATTTATAATATTATTCTTTATTGTTGTTCCAATAGGAGAAACTTTAATATATCAATCTAGATATAAAAATCCTAATAAAGATTTGGTTCAAATTTCAAATGATGACTTTGATATGTATATTAATAAATTCACATCTTCAGGAAGAGATGGATTTGTTAATGTAGATATAATTAAAAAAAGTGATAAATGGAAATATGCTGAAGTTCAAGTAATTGATAAAGATGGCTATGTAATACATAGAGAATATGTTGATTTATCTGATATTGATGTTGGTGAAAAGGTTAATGTTGAGTTTTCATTTAAAGGTGAAGATGCTTCACATTTAAATATTGTAGGTGTAGATGAGATAAAAGAACCTGACACTATATTAAACAGATTAAGAGATATGATTAAAGAAACAGCAATTTATGAAGAGATTGAAAAATTCTATAACAAATATTTAAAAGATATATTTAAAATAGATTTTGAAGGTCTAAAGGCTGAATTATATAAGATACCTGAATGGTTAAGAATTACTTTCCTACAATTCTCATCAGCATTTATGTTATTGGATCCAGGATTAAGGGCTATACTATTAATAATTACTGGAATGCTATTTATCTAAAAAAAGAAGGAATATATGGATACTAAAGAAAGAATTAATAAAATTAGAAAAAAAGTAATAGAAATAGTCTATAATGCTAAATCAGGTCATATTGGTGGTTCTTTGTCATCAGCAGATATATTAACTATATTATTCTTTGAGTTTTTAAAAGATGATGATAAGGTAATTATTTCAAAAGGTCATATAACACCATTAGTATATGCTATATTAAATGAACAAAATCTTGTATCAGATGAAGATTTAGCAGAATTTAGAAAAATTGACGGTAAATTAGAAGGACATATTAATAGATTTACTACACCTAAAGTTGATTTCTCAGCAGGTTCTTTAGGACAAGGTCTTTCTGTTGCAAATGGAATGGCAATTGTTAAACAAAGAGAAAACAAAGAAGGAATTGTTTATTGTTTATTAGGAGATGGAGAAATGCAAGAAGGTCAAATTTGGGAAGCCTTAATGACATCTTCTAAAGAAAATCTTTCAAATTTAACAATTCTAATTGATAAAAACAAATATCAATTAGATGGTTCAGTTAATGATATAAAAAACATAGATCCACTTGGGCATAAACTTGCTAGTTTTAATATTGAAGTTTTAGAAATAGATGGGCATAATATAGATGAAATTAGATATGCATTTAATAAATCTATTCAAAAAAGAGAAAAGCCTCTTGCTATTATTTGTAACACATTAAAAGGTAAAGGAGTTTCTTTTATGGAAAACACTGCTGGATGGCATGGCAAAGCTCCTTCAAAAGAAGAATATGAAGCTGCTATTAATGAATTGGAGAATAATTTATGAAAAAAGCTACAAGAGAAAGTTATGGAGAGTTTTTAAAGGAAGAAGGCAATAACAAGAATATCTATGTTTTAGATGCAGATCTTTCTTCTTCTACCAAAACTGAGGAATTTAACAAAAATTATCCTGAAAGATTCTTAAATATGGGGATTGCTGAACAAGATATGGTTGGTACTGCAGCAGGTATTGCACTATCTGGTAAAACTGTTTTTTGTTCAACTTTTGCAATCTTTTTAGTAGGGAAAACTTATGACCAAATAAGATTAGCAATTGCATATAATGATGCTAATGTAAAACTGGTATCATCACATTCAGGATTATCACCTGGTGAAGATGGAGCAACACATCAAATGTTTGAAGATATAGCAATAATGAGAGCAATGCCAAATATGAGAGTTTTTGTGCCATCTGATGACATTTCTACTAAAAAAATTTTAAAAGAAATTTCTAAAGATAAAAAACCAGCCTATGTAAGGCTGTCACGCTCTAAAACTTCTCAAATACATTCGGAAAATGATATTTTTGAAATAGGCAAATCTATTAGTATTGGAAATGGGAATGATGTAACATTATTTGCTATTGGTGATGTTTTAGAAAGAGCAGTGGAAGTTAAGAAAATTTTAGAAAAAGAACATGATATTCATATTAGAGTTATAGACATGTATAGTATAAAGCCTATTGATGAAGAGATAATATTAAAATCTGCGAAAGAAACTAAGTTATTAGTAAGCATGGAAAATCATAATATCTTAGGAGGTTTAGGTGGAGCTATTTCTGAAGTTTTAACAGATAAATATCCTAAAAAACTTTTAAGACTTGGTGTTAATGATACTTTTGGTGAGAGTGGTAAGGCTGAAGAACTATTGGATAAATATGGATTATCAGTAGAAAGAATTGTGAATTTAATTTTAGAAGGATTAAAGAATGAATAATATGGATAAATATAATCAAGTAGATAATGTATCTATTTATAAAAATGAAAGAGATGCTAGAAGTTCTACAAATAAAAAGAAAAAGAAGATGAAAAAGATTAATAGAAAACCAATTAATAGAAAAAGAAGAATTAGAAGAAAGAAATCTTATAAATCTTATATTGCAATTTTAATTTTATCATTGCTTATTTTACTTATTACAATACTTTCAGGTAGAAATAAGATTGATTATACTCATAATTTTTATTTTAATAATGAAAAAATAAAAACTAAAAATCCTATTAAAATATCTTTAGCAAAAAACAGCTCAGCAAAAGTTGCTATACTATCCTATGATGATATAAAAGAATTCTTTGATAAAGAAATAAAGTATAATAAAGATAAAGAAGAAATTATAACAATAGGTGATACACATGTTGCTCAAATTGTTCTAAATGATTTTGCTATTAATATTAATGGTACAGACTCAGTAATAAATGCTTCAGCATTTATTGAAGATAAAATCCTATATCTTCCTTTAAATGATCTTTCGTCTGTTTATGGTATTGAAGTAATGATTACAGATGATAATATATTATTTGTAGATTCGATTCATAAAGAAAAGAAAGTTGTTAAAACTGATCAAGATGTAAAAATAAAAAAAGGGAAAACTTTTCTTTCTAAAACATTAGGAAAGATAGAAGAATATGAAGATTCTACATTAATAAAAGAAGGAAAAAGAAAATTAAAAATAAGAAGTAATACTGGAATATATGGTTATATTTCTGCCAAGAAAACAAAAAGTATTGTTGAAGTTAGATCAGATTATATAGAACCAGAAATTCCAAAATACAATTTTATTAGAAATTACTCAAATCCTGATGATAATTTTGACAAGGTAAAAAAGTCTGGTGAACACAATGCTACAATAATAAACTTACTTTCAATAAATAAAGAGAATCTTGATTTTAATGAAATTTATGATAAAGATAATAGTTCATATAAGATTTTTAGAGATAATTTAAAAAGTAATAATATTGATGTATTTATAAAGATAGACTTATCTAATGCAAAATTTAAAAATGATATGAAAGATTTTACAAGAAGACAAATTTTAATTAATGATATTTTAAAATATTCTTCTTTGCATGAAGCACAAGGTATAGAGTTAATTTTAAATGAAAGATATAATTCTGATATTAATGAAGATTTAATTAAAGAATTAAAAGCAAGATTAAAAGGAAGAGGCTTAAAACTAGCTATTCCAAGTAAAAATGTATTTAATGATAATATAAAGGAGTTAATAGATTATGGAATCTAATAATAAAGATAGTTTAGAAGATGCTAAAATTATTGAAGCATCAACTGATTTTAAAAAAATAGGTGTAGAAAGAAATATTTATGGAAATAGAACTATTAAAAAGAAAAGAATGAACTTATTTTTCTTCTTTATTATAATATTTATTTTTCTAGCAGCTCTGTTTGGATTTGCTGTATATAGTTGGCAAATTTCTGCAATGGATTTATATAATGATGAAGACATTGTTTTCGAAATAAAAGAAGGAGATCTATCTGAAGAGATTGCTAATACTTTGGTTGAATCTAAACTAATTAGAAATAGATATATTTTGAAATTTTATTTGAAATTCCATAAAGTTAATAACTATACTGAAGGTAAATATTTAGCTAATCAAAAAAAGAGTTTGAAAGAGATAGTAGGTATGATAGAAAAAGGTGAAGTCT
>CAZMFV010000039.1:2451-7661 GCA_964565695.1 uncultured Lachnospiraceae bacterium | reverse complement strand
TAAATTTCATTAAATTAATCACACTATATTTTAGTATATCATAAGAAAAATTAAATTGTAAACTTATTTTTCAATGTCTTCTCTTAGATATAGTAGTTCAGTCCTTTTATTATCAGTATTTGTATAGCTTTTAATTTCTTTGAAATTAAGTTCTTCTAAAAGTTTCTTTCTGATTCTTTCTCTATTTCCAATACTAATTGTATATTCAAAAATACTAGTCTTGTATTTACTTTTCTCTTGTAGTTTATTAATAACTAATTCTAATAATAATTTTTCAAAACCAATATTAGCCTTACTCTTAATAGAATTTAAATTATTAAAATACACTCTCTTATTTTTTTCGGTTGAATCTTTAATACTATGATTATATATAACTGTAACTTGAGTTATGTATTTACCATTTTCACTTATAGCATAATATTCAACTTCACCTTTTTTATATGCTTTCTCATGTTCTGCTAAATATGCTCTAAACACTTTTTCCTTTGATCCAAAAGAATCATATAATTCTAATAAATTATCTTTTCCTACTTTAATTAATGCATAATCCTTAATTAAAGAATTATCTTCTGTACTCATTTTCTCTCCTTTAGTATAAAATATGTGATTCCAGGGTTTTGACCCCAATCTTTATATTCAATATTTCTATTTTTATATTCATTTCTAATATATTTTTTTAATATTTCACCACTTGAATAACCATGTAGTAATATGAAAACCTTTGTGTTTAATTTCATGTTTTCAACAATTAAAAACTCTTGGTCTATATATGATCTACTTTCATCTACTGTAAGTCCATGTAAGTCTAAAACATTCTTATATTCTTCTGATACCAGATCTATATTGATTTTATTATTATTTCTTTTCTTTTTCTTTTTATTTATATTCTTACTATCCATTCTATTATTTTGATTCATCTAAATTAGAATTTCAACAATCTTCCTTAATATTTCTTCATTTTTATAAATATATTCACTTTGTTTTGGTGTTAAATTTCTAGTTGATAGAACATATTTTAACCCATTATATAATCCTGATTCACTATTTTCAAAGATTCGTACATTTGGATAATCTATTACTAAATCTCTTGTTGTTGTGTCTGTTATTAAAATATCTTTATTTAAAATTTTAGCTTCATTTAAAACAATTGAATAATCTTCTTTTTCAGAAAACAAGCAAAAGTATGTAGCTTTCTTAATATAAGGATATGGATTTGTTTTACTGCCTAATAGAAATACTGACTGTTGTAGTTTTTCTTGTCTAATTAATTTAATTAAATTTTCTTTTTCAGGACCATCTCCAATTATATATACCTGGTGTTCTAAACCATCTTCTAATAGCTTCTTATGTGTTCTAATAAATCTATCTAAAGCCTTGTGTTTATATAGTCTTACAACAGTCAATAAAGATACAGTATCATCAGTCCATTCATACACTTCTTCACTTTCAGAATGCAAAAATATTCTTACTGGATCAACATAATTACTTATTATAGATTTTTTATTTTTATACATTCTTTTACTTACAAAAATCTTATTAAATTCTGCTAAAGCTATTTCTCTAGTAAATATTAAGTGTTCATATCTAGTATATAGTTTTGCTAATCTTTTTCTTTCTTTTTTGTGGCTAGGATTTATTAGACCATAATTTTTATTATGAACCCAAGCTATTTTTCTAGCATCATCACTATATGAAAAGATTTGTAATACATCTTTTTCATCAAAGGCAATCATCACATCATAATTTCCTCTAATATATTTATTGAATATATTAGGTTCAAATGCTTTTAAATATAGTGAGATTAAAAATCTACTAAAGTTGTTATATTCAGTAAAAGGTTTTTTGAATAAGGAAATGATTTTAACACCAACTTCTTCTTCAAATTCACCACCACCGAATATTGTAAATATATTTATATCTAAATCTAGATATTTTTTATCTAAAGAATTAGTTATATCAACTAAAATTCGACTTAAACCACTTATAGTTAAATTAGTAATACCAAAAACGATTCTTTTAGTTTTAATCTTTTTATTATTTGCTGTAATTACATATTCTTCTTTAACATTAGTTTCTATCTTGTTTAATATAATTAGAAGTATTGTAGAAATAATAACAGCACAAGAAAAATCAATAGAAAAAGCTTCAACACTTAAAAATAGAATTAATATATAAATTAATAGTAAAAATAATAATATAAACTCACGATCTATTCTTTTAAAATTAAAAATTGTAAAGATTATTGATTTAATAATAATTATTATCAATGGCATTATATAAACTAAATATATTAAGTTTTCTTTTATATTTATATTTAATCTAGGTTCCTTATTAATATACTTATAATTTAAAAATAAAATAAATACACTTAGAATTATTAGAAATACAAATAATATTGTTTTAACAATTCTATTTTCAAATATTTTTTTGAGTTTTTCTATTCTTTTATTTCTTTTATTTAATCTTACTCTTTTTCTAATATCTTTTAAAACAGAACTTTCATTCTTACTTTTATCTTGTTTATAATTAGAATTTTCATTTTT
This sequence comes from uncultured Lachnospiraceae bacterium, assembly GCA_964565695.1. Lineage (GTDB taxonomy): Bacteria > Bacillota > Clostridia > TANB77 > CAG-508 > CAZCCM01. The sequence continues at coordinate 5,118 of CAZMFV010000039.1, read as the reverse complement.
ATCATATTCTAAAACTTCTTTTTTTATAAATGTTTTTCTTTTTAAAAACACTTTTTTATCAAAGCCTTTTATTTTTTTATTTTTAAAAGTCTTACTGCCTTCGCCTAGTCTTTTAAGTTTATTTCTGCTTATATTTATATTAGAGAATGTTTTTATTAAATAAGAATAAACTCTTAAAGTATACAATTTTATTACTGCAAATATACTTTCTCTTTTAATAATCTTTTCAATTATAATAGCAAATATATATGTCAAAAAGATTATTAAGAATGAATAATATGCTGTAGAAGCATTAACCATAGTTATGTAAAATGTTATAAGTGATACTAATAGAAATAAAGAAAATGCCTGATCTTTCTTGTATGTTAATGTTGTTAAAACAATAAAAGATAGCATTAATATTATTAATGAAAGATTATCATATAATTTTATATCTTGTGATGTTAATGATAGTAATAATACTGACAACAAATAGATTGTAGCTGCATAATTATAACTCATTCTAAGTTTTGTCATATTCTTTCTATAAAACACTTTGTACATGATAAAAAAGTTAATGACAAAAACTGTTAAGCTAACAATCTGTTTAAATTTAAAGAAGTATTCTTCAATAGAAATTTTATCTGATAATAATTTATTTTCAAAATGATATGTTAAAAGAATAGAATATATTAAATAACCCAGAACAATTAAAGCAAACTGGAGCTTCTCTCTTCCTTTTGCTTTAAAAAACAAATAAATTAATAATAAAATTGGTATTACTAATTTTATTGAATTCAATTTTATATATGATGTTATTTCAATAATTTCTATATATTGATTAAATATAAAATCAAATATAGGAATTAATAGTATAAAAAAATATACAAAATATTCAGTTTTAAATAGTTGGCTCTTTTTCATAACATCCTCTTCTATTTCACTTTTTATCTTTTGTATATTTTATCATATTTATAATTATAGTAAATTAATTGCTTTTATTATCTTTTAAATCTAAATGGCATTAACTCATCTAAAGTATATATCCTAACTTCATTATTTCCAAATATATAGATTGGAAAGTCTCCTTCAACAAATTCAGCTAAAAACTGTAGACAATGTCCACAAGGAAAAACCTTGTCATCTAATAAATCCGAATCTGCTTCTTTTGCAGTTAAAAACATCTTTTTAAACTTTCTATCACCAGCAGATATTGCTGATACAAATGCTGATCTTTCAGCACATATTCCTTGAACACCATCTTCTATATTTACACCTTTGAAAACATTGTTTTCTGTAAATAATAATGCTGAAACTTTATAATTTGAATATGCCGAATAAGAATTCTCCAAGTTCTTTGTTAATTCAGTTTTAAATATGTCTAATTCTTGTGATTTCATAATTTTATTATATTTTAATAATTATCTAAAAAATTAAAATACTCTCCTTTACTCTTATATTGTATTATAGCACCAAGATGCACATTTTCTGAAGATCTATAAATACTCTTTTTAACATTTGGATTTAGTTTTTCTAAATCTTCTATTAATTCTTTAACAATGGTTCTTTTGGAATTATCTTTTCCTTCTTGATTAATTGGACATTCAGGATTAATAAATTCAATCTCATTATAATTAGTCCATTGAATAATATGTTTCTCTTGTACAAGTGCAAGTGGTCTTATAAGCTCCATATCGTTAAAATTATCACTTTTCAACTTAGGCATCATAGTTTTATACTGTCCACCCCATAAAACATTTAAAAGGACTGTTTCTATTATATCATCCATATGATGTCCTAATGCTATTTTATTGCAATTTAAATCTTCAGCTGCTTCATATAATGAACCTCTTCTCATTCTAGAACATAGATAGCATTTTCCTCTAATTTGTTTTTCTGATATTTCAAAAAAATTAGTTCTATAATAATGTAATGGTATACCCATTTTATTAGCTAACTCTTTTATATCTTCAGAAACATCTTCAGGATAACCTGGATCCATGCTTATAAATTCCAAATCAAATTTAATCTTTCCATGTCTTTGAATTTCCTGCATACATTTTGCAAGAATAAAAGAATCCTTACCACCTGAAATGCAAACAGCAATTCTATCACCTTCTTTAATCATGTCATATTTATCAATTGCCTTTGCAAACATTCTATATATAGTTGGTCTAAATTTAGTTATAATACTTCTTTCTATTTCATGTAATGAATTCATCTTGTCCCTTATTTATTTTGTTTTTGTTTTCGTTTTAGTTTTTCTTTCAATCTCTTTTTTAGTTTTAATATTTTTTTCTTTTATTATGCTATTTTCATTTGTTGTATTAATTTCCGTAGGAGCATCTAATAAAAGCATTCCTTTTTCTTCTAACAAAAGACTTTCTTTTTTATCTCTCTTCTTAAAAATTTTAATTATATATGATTTAATCTTTTGAAAGTTTTCTTTTAATTTTAAAATAGTTTTATTTATTTTGTCTTTAAAATAATTTATATACTTAGTGTTTAATCTAGTTCTTTTAATTCTGTTTAAATCAATTCTTAGTTTTCTTAATATAATATCAAATTTATTGAAGTCTTTTTTATTCTTTTGTTTTTCTTTTTTAAGTCTTTGCTTCTCAGTTTTTATTTTCTCTTTTTTATTTTTATTATATTCAGATTTTAAACTTCTATCAATACTTTTGATTT
>CAZMFV010000039.1:0-2351 GCA_964565695.1 uncultured Lachnospiraceae bacterium | reverse complement strand
TCTTTTTTATTTTTATTATATTCAGATTTTAAACTTCTATCAATACTTTTGATTTGTTTCCTTAAGATTTTGCTTTTGTAGTTACTACTTTGATAATAACTATTTGAGTTTAAATTAGGTATTCTGTTTTTTAAAAAAAGATATACTTCTTTTAAATGTTTTTCTTCATTAGAAAATGAATTAAACAAATCATAAAAAATATTAAATTCTAAAAGTTCAATATATAAATAAAGTTCCTTATTGCTCTTATATGTGTTAAGTATATTTATATAGGCATTCTTATCTTCATTATCAAAATACTTCTGTTTTATGTCACTATCACTATCAATATAATTATATATATATGAATCTTCTAATATTGCTATACTTCTAATTATTGGTAATGTTTTTAAAATATCAATATTAGAATTTATATTATTGAACTTAAATTCAAATTTGAAATTATATTTCTTATTTAAAAGAATTTCTTTTTTAATTATTATATTAAATTCTTTAATTTCAGATATAAGCAATAATTCTTTTTTATATTTTTCTTCAAATACTTGAATATTTTCATTTACATTGCAAAATTTATATTCAATTCCTTTAAGTTTTATATTTTTTCTTATTTTGTCTTTTTTAGACAGTTTAGAAAAATCAATCCTTAAATCATTTTCATTTAAAATATCTGCATAACTTTCTCTATTTGATATTCTTAGAGTGTTTTTATTATTTAAATATTTATTCAATATTTCTTTTGCTTTTATATATTCAATATCTTTTGATATATTAATAAAATCGAATACAAATAAGTCATACTCATATTCTTCAAGCTTTAAAAGAAAGTTAAAGTAAAGTTCTTCAGAAACAATATTGTTTTGATCTAATATATGAATATATTTCCCATTAGAATTTTCTATAGCAATATTTAATGCTTCATTTAATCTATTTGAATTATATTCTAAATGATAAATATTTATATATTTACCATATTCATCTATAATATTTAAAACAAATTTATTTAAATTCTTATCATTTTTATTAGTTATAATAATAATTTCAAAGTCTTTTTTATTATTAGTAGTAATATTTTCAATACAATCTTTTAATTCTTCTCTATAATATTCAATCTTAATAATAATGCTTAGTTTCATTATTCTCCTAAAAGACTATTTAAAATTCTTATCTTTTGTTTAAAGTGAGAAATCTCTATCTACAAAATACTTGTCATATATTTCACGAGTATCTGGATCTTCTAAAAGTTTTTCATCTCTTTCTTTGATTTCTTTTTCTCTTTCTTCATTTCTTTTTTGTGTATAGCTAAATAAATGTTTACCACTATCAGCAGCTCTAAAAATATAAATTATAAATGCTATTATTAAAACAATAAGAATACTTGCAATAATAACAGTATATTTTAGTAATTTCTTTTGATCTGATTTTTCAAATTTTTCTCGAGTAAAATCATATAAATCCATACACACCTCTTTTACATAATTTTCTTTGGTAATTCCATATCTTTAAAGAATTCAGCAAATTCTTCAGAATTCAGTTTTTCTTTTTTAATTAATTCTTTAACAATTAAATGTACTCTTTCTTCATTTTCCATTAATATTTGTTTTGCTATATTATATTGATGTTCAATAATTTGTTTAGCTTCAAGACCAACATTTTTAGTGATCTCATCACCAAAGAATGCTAATTCTGTTGTATCATCAAAATTTAATGATAGAGGGCCAATTGTTGAACTCATACCATAAACTGTAATCATGTTTTTAGCAATTTCTGTTGCTCTTTCAATATCATTACTTGCACCTGTTGATATATCACCAACAAATAATTCTTCTGAAACTCTACCAGCCATAAGTGAAGTAATTTGCTCTAATAATTCAGTTTTAGATAAATACGACTTATCATCTTCAGAATGATAACTTGTATAACCGCCAGCTACTCCTCTTGGAATAATAGAAACTTCTTTTACTTCTGTTTGTGTAGGTAGGAATGTAGAAACTAGAGCATGCCCTACTTCATGATATGCAGTAATATTCTTATCTTTTTTAGATATTACTCTTTTTCCTTTTTCTAAACCTATTAAAACCTTTTTTACAGCTTCTTCTATATCTTCTTTAGTGATAAGACCATGATTTCTTCTTGCAGCTATAATTGCTGATTCATTTAAAATATTATAAAGTTCTGCACCAGTAAATCCTGATGTATCACCAGCTATTTCTTTAAAATCAACATCATCTGCAAATCTTTTATTAGCACCATGTAGTTTTAAAATCTCTTCTCTTCCAACTAAATCAGGTGCTGATATAACTATAGTTCTATCAAATCTACCTGGTCTTAGTAGTGCTTTATCAAGCATTTCT
>CAZMFV010000038.1:0-7747 GCA_964565695.1 uncultured Lachnospiraceae bacterium | reverse complement strand
CTTCATGCTTTCTTTCATCTAATGGAATAAGTTCTAATGTAAGTACATCACCTAAAAATTCTCCAACAACCATACCGTTTTCTTCGTTGCCACCAAAATTATATGATAATATGGGGCCAGGATAGATTGTTTTAGAGTATCTATTAAAATTAGATGTATGTATATGTCCTAGTGCAACATAGTCAAATCTCTTTGCTTCAATTTCTTTTAGACTCATAGAATTATAATTTAGCTCATCTTTTGAACCATATATATCACCATGGATTATTAATATGTTTTTCTTGCCATTATCTTTTAATCTTATACCAGAAATATTAAATGGCTCACTTGTAAAATCAGTGAAACCATATCCATAAATATTAACATCTTTTTCTTCAATTACTTCAAAATTTGTAAATATATGAACATTCTCAGGAAAATCATAATTAGCATATATTGAATTTTTAATATATGGATCATGATTACCAGGGGTTATATATATTTTAGTTTCTGGTATTTCATTAAAATATTTTATAATTGTATTAATTGTAGATTCTCTAATATATTTATGTTCATAGAAATCTCCAGATATGAATATATATGGAACACTCATAGTTTTTGCATAATCAACAATATTTCTTATTGCTTTTAATTGATCTGCTCTTCTAGAGTCTCCATATGGACCAACATTATCAAATTTCATGTCTAAATGAACATCAGCTATATGTATAAATTTCATATTCCATCCTACTCTTTTTTCGCTTTATCTTCCGTCTTGTCTTCCGTCTTATTTTCTATCTTTTCATCTGCTTTTTCTTCAGCTTCTATTTTGCCAAATAATTGATCAAATTTAGCTTCCAACTCTTTTTCTAAGTCAAATTCATCCTTATTGTCAAAATCAACTATTGTTTCTTTTACTACCATTTGTTCTGTTTCTTTAACAACATCTAATTCTTCTGCTAAGTTTTTTTCTTTCTTAGGTTTTTTATCATCATTAAATAATTCTGCAAGTCTTTCATCAACATTTTCAGAATCTTCTCTTCTATTAGGATCAAATATTCTCCAATTACCTCTTTCAACCCTATATGTATGATGTGCTTCTTTTTGGTTTCCTAATTGTGCTTGCATTCTTCGATCTTTAAACCACATAAATTTATCTGCCTTTATTGGTTTTACACCACTTTCATAGATAATACATTCAGACTTATCCATTCTTCTTAATTCATCTGGTGTCATTAATGCTCTTGCATAAATACTGTCAGAATAAGTTTTAGATGTATCCATTGGTTCTCTATCTTTTTCAGTTCTAGAAATATTATCTCTAATAATGGTTTTTTCACCCAATGCTTTAGAGAAATATTCTAAAGTTTTTTGAGAATTGGAACCTAGGAACAAATGAGTATCACAATTACCAATAATGGTTTCATGTGACTTTTCATAAACTGCTTCTAATTGATCTAATGTTTGTAGAATAATAGAGAAAGAAATTCCTCTACTTCTAGATGTTGAAATCTTTTTATCAAAATCTGGAATTCTACCAATATTTGCAAACTCATCTAAGAAGAAATATGTTCTAACAGGAAGTGCTCCACCTTTTTCATCTGCAAAGTCATATAATCTTTGAATCATTTGAGAGAAGAAAATAGTTAAAATAAAGTCATATGTTCCATGAGTATCTGATGATATAACATATAGAACTGTTTTCTTTTGTCCAATTTGATCAAAGTCTATAGTGTTTGTAGATGTTAATGCTGCAATATCTTTTGGATCAAATTTTCCAAGTCTAGATTGTAATGTTGATAAAATAGAACCAAATGCTTTTTCTGGTGCTATTTCAACAGATGAATAGTTTTTTCTAGCTGGGTGATCTGCAGGTAATTCATATATTAAATCAGATAATATATTAATATCTCCTGCAGTATTTGCATTTCTCACAAGCTCTGCAGCTGAAGCTAAGTTTTGTTCTTCTTCAGGTCTTTTAGCAATTAAATAATATATTAATGCCTTTAATAATATTTCTGCCATGTCATCCCAATAAGGATCTTTAGATTCTCCACCTTGTCCTTTTACAATTGTATGTGCAATTATATCAACATCAGATTCAGAGCTTATATTCATTAATGGATTAAATCCATCACTATTTTCTGGTCTAACTAAATTTAGAACTTTAACATCATATCCATTTTCTCTAAAAAAGCTAGATGTATTATTAAATAATTCACCTTTAGGATCTGTATAAATATATGAACCATGAAGAAGAGTTGCATTTGGAGTAACATATGCAGCAGATTTACCAGAACCTGAGCCTCCAACTACCAATACATTAACATTTCCATGCTTATCTAATGGAAGATAATTCTTTTTAGCTAATAAAATACCTTCATTTCTGCTTAGTATCTTATATTGTTCACCTTTTTGTGCCCAATCACCTGAACCATGTTCAATTCCTTCAAAAGAACCTTCTGGTCTTAATTTTGACATTATAGCAATTGCTGCTATAAACAGCCCAACACCTATTACTCCTAAACCACCAAAATATGATTCCTTATTTGCTTCTTCTAAACAAAATGATAAAGAATTAAATGGCTTATTCCAAACTTGCTTATATGCATCTGGAAAAGTAATACCAGCATATGTTTGGCTAAATTTAAAAGCATGTAACAGAGGTGGAAGTACTAGTAATGATAATATTACATATAGTACTAGAAAAATTATTAACACTCTAAAATATGGTCTAAATTTTCTCATTATCTTTCCTTCTCAATAGTTGTATCTAACAACCTTTGTTCTATATTTTTACCAGAATGAATAAGCTCTAGATATTTTACTAAACTAATTCTTTTGGCTTCTTCTTTACTTATATTAAGTTTTAATACATTATCTTCTAAGTTTAAATTGCATGCAGCAACTATTATAGATCTATGTTGATCTGGTCTTATTTCAATAGTTATGTATTTTTTACCAGTTTCTAAATTTATAATGCCCTTCATTTCACCTGTTGATGTAAAATTTAATTCTGGTTCTATTTCATTTCCACTTTCTAAATCTATTACAAATATTTTTCTTTCTGATGTAGGATTATAATATAGTTCAACAGTCTTATCTTTTTCTGTTTTTATAAATTCAATCTTAGTAGAAACAGATGCTAATTTTAAAACATCTTTTTCAATAATAGCAATATTAGCAAATACCTGATCTTCCATAATAGATAGAACTAATATTTCCTTATGAATATTAGGAGAAATATAGAAACTTCTTCTGATTTTATCAGACATTTCTTTTGATTCTGATTCTATTCTTTCTAATTTAGAATTTTCAATCCCATACATTATAGAAGTTCTACCTTTAGGATCAACTAAATTAACAACTTTCATATTAAATCCTTTACACTTTCATCTTATTCTTTATTCTTAATCTTTTAATTGTATTTTTATTTGGCTTCTTTATTTTTATTAATAATCTTTTATTAACCAATCTTTGAATTTTATTATCTCTTATCTTATTATCAGTAATATTATCTATAATAGCCTTTAATGTTGTAAGTACCGGAACACCAAAGAACATTCCCCATACTCCAAAATATGCTCCACCTAATGTTGTTGATAATATAACTACAATTCTACTTACTTTTAAATTAGATCCAACAATCTTTGGTTGTATAATATTTGCATCTATTTGTTGCAATACCAATATTAAAATTCCTGCTTTTAATGCCTTTTCAGATCCACCAGTTATTATTGTTAAAAGAATTGCTACAATACCTGCTGTTAATGCACCAAAGAATGGAATTAAGTTAAACAAACCTATTAGGAATCCTAATAATACAGCATATTTAACTTGCATTGCTAATAATCCTAATATCATAATAATTCCAACTATAAATGCATCCATAAATTGTGAAACAATATATTTTCTAAATATTTCATTTGCTTCTTTAATTATATTTAAAGTTTTAATATATGTTTTTCTTTTAGTTCTAGCTTCTAAAAACTTTTTAAAATAAATAGCAAGTTCTTCTCTTTCAAATAATATATAGATTGAAACTAATATAGTCATTAAAAATCTTACTATTGATTTTATAAAGTCAACAACATGTTCCGTATAACCAATAAGTCTATCTATATTAAAATATTTAACAAGTTCATTTTTTATATTTTCTGTTGTAATCATATTTACTTTATTTAAAATTAAGTCAATTTTAAAATTAGCTAAAAAAGAATTCTCTGGAATATCATTAACTAATCTTTTTAAACTCTCAATATAGTCTGGAGCATTTTTAATTATCTCTGACATGCTATTAAATACAACAGGTATAAGATATGCCATTAATGCTACTAAAAAGATAAAAAACAATATATAGACAATTGCTATACTTAAAACTCTAGCAATCTTTTTATTCTTCATTTTTTCAGAAAATTTCTTTTCTAAATAATTACAAGGGAAATATAATAAATATGCAAGTATTCCTGCCAATACAAATGGCTTTATTACTGCAAAAAAGCTCATGAAAATAGACATTGTAGCCTTCACATTAGTAATGAGTTTATACAATATTAATACTATAATAGTAATAACTATTATTTTAAATAATTGCTTTTTATTTTTCTTCAAAAAATCTGAATCCATTTTCACCGCAATATTATAATTTAATTTCTAATTCAACAGGGCAATGATCACTACCCATAATTTCTGGATATATTTTCGCTTCAACAATGTTTTTGGCAATACTATCACTTACAACAAAATAGTCTATCCTCCAGCCAGTATTGTTCTCTCTGGCTTTTCCAAAATATGACCACCAAGTATATGCATCTTCCTTATCTGGATATAGATGTCTAAATGTATCTGTAAATCCAGCTTCTAATAATTTAGTAAAGTCTGCTCTTTCTTGGTCAGTAAAACCTGCACTATTTCTATTAGTTTTATAATTTCTTAAGTCAATTTCTTTATGTGCAACATTTAAGTCACCACATAATATAACCGGTTTAATCTTGTCTAATTTCTTTAAGTATTCTCTTTTAGCAGCTTCCCATTCTCCTCTATACTCTAATCTAGTTAGTTCTCTTTGAGAATTAGGTGTATACATATTTACTAAAAAGAAATTATCAAATTCTAAAGTTATAACTCTTCCTTCTTTGTCATGTTCTTCAATTCCAAAACCATATGTTACATTAAGAGGTTTAATCTTAGTCCATATAGCTGTTCCTGAATAACCTTTTTTAACTGCAGAATTTAAATAAACTTCATAACCTTCTTGAGTAAGGTCTAGTTGACCTTCTTGCATTTTAGTTTCTTGTATACAGAACATATCTGCATCTAATTCTTTGAATACTTCTTCAAATCCTTTTTTGTAAGTTGCTCTTATGCCATTAACATTCCACGAAATCATTCTTAAATTTTTCATACTCTTATATTATCACATTCATTTCATTTTTAAAACAAAAAATTAAACATCTATTATAAATGTTTAATTCTTCTTCACTTTGTTTTTAAATTGATTTCTATTTATTTCATATTAGTATTTTAATAATATTATTAAAATTACTTTAATTTTTTAATTGATTTGTGATGTCTTTTTATTTTTATTTTTCTTGTTCTTTTTATTCTTTGAAATTGAAATAATTAATATTATAAGAACTAATGGACTTATAGATATTAAGATTTGATATACTAATTCTAATTCTAAGAAAGCATTTAAACATTTATTAAAGTAATTACCTGATCCATGACCTTTTGCAGGTTCTTCAATAACATCTTCCACTTCCTCAAGTTCTTTAAAATCTTTAACATTCTCTCTATTATAATCTAATATTTTAAAAGAATTTAAAGCTTTACGAATATCACTTCCATATACTTCTTTTTTATTAACACCACCAATTGTTATAGTGTAAGTATGTGTATCTTCATAAATATATACTTGTCTAATAAACATGCTTTCATCATTAACTCTAGAAGTTACAGGGTAACTTATATCATATGCATCATATTCACCAATTTTAATTATCTCTCCATCAACTTTTCCAACTTTAGCTTCCACTGTGTCCATTTCTGACATTTCAACTAATTCTTGTAGTCCTAATTCAGTATAATCATAATAATCTTCAGTTTTAATAACTTGTACATTAAAATTTAATTTATCACTGGCTCTTACAACAGTTAATTTAATATCACCTTCAGATTCACCAACTACATAGAAACCTTCTGGAATTTCAATAGTAAAGTAATCTCCTTCTGCAAAAACCATTGTTGAAAATATTAGCATTAAAATAATTAAGTTAAATATTATTCTCAATATATTTTTATTTATGTTTTTTCTATTTATATTCATATATCTCTACCTTTCTATTTTTTTATTCTATACCTTAATTTATATTTTTGCTAGTTAATTATATTAATCTAGCTTTTATTGTATAAGAAGCAATCTTTTTCATGTGAGTTTATAATTCCTATTGCTTGAAGATATGAATATATTATTGTGGAACCAACAAATTTCATCCCTCTTTTTCTTAATTCTTCTGAAATTTTATCTGATAATTCTGAAGTTGTTTTATCACTTTCAAATATTACTATATTTTTTGTAAACATTTTTAAAAAATTTGCAAAAGAATCATATTCTATTTGTATTTTTCTAAATATTTTAGCATTAGAAATACTTGCATTAATCTTCAATTTATTTCTAATTATACCCTCATTTTGTAATAATTCTTTTATCTTTTTATCATCATATCTAATCATTTTTTCAATATTAAAATTATCAAAAGCAAGCCTGAAATTTTCTCTCTTATTAAGTATTATTTCCCATGATAAACCTGCTTGAAAAGATTCTAGAATTAACATTTCAAATAGGTATTGATCATCTAGATTTAAAACTCCCCATTCATTGTCATGATAGTCAATGTATTTAGGATTATTTAAATTACACCATGAACATCTTTTCTTTTCCATTTATTTTTTTCCCTTTGCTTCAGCTTTTCGCTTTTTGAAAATTTCTTCTACATTTATTTTTTCAGTATCTAAAAGAAAGGTTTTTCTATCAAGGCCACTAGCAAAGCCAACCAAACTTCCACTACTTCCCACAACTCTATGACATGGTATTATAATGCTTATGGGATTTTTACCAACTGCTCTACCAACAGCTTGTGCTGACATATTTTCCTTATTTCTTTTTACCTTTATCTTTTCAGCAATCTCCTTATATGTAGTTATTTCACCATATGGTATTTCATAAATATATTTCCATACATCTTGTTCAAATTCTGTTCCTTTAGCATCATACCTTAAGTCAATATCTTTTGCATGAACAATTTCACCACTGAAATATTTGTTTAACCAGTCTTTTGTTTTATTAAATATTTCAATATTATCATTAAAAATTAATTTTGAATTAAAGATTTTTCCTAAATATTCAATAAATATATCGAAATCTTCTTCAGTATAGTTTTTGTTTTTAGTTGCAGTCTTTGTTTTAACAAGTTCTTTTAATTCATTAATTTTTTTAACAAAATATATTCCAACTAAAATATCATCTTTTTCAATTAAGACCATGTCTCCTAATGGAGAATTGCATACAGTATAATTCATATTCCACCTCTTTAATCTATCATATATCAATAATACATAAAAAGCACTTTATTATTCTTTTTTGCAATAAAAAAAGACTTTTAAGCAAAGTCTTTCTGGTGCAGATGGCCGGAATCGAACCGGCACGAGGTATAAGCCTCGCAGGATTTTAAGTCCTGTGCGTCTACCAGTTCCGCCACATCTGCAA
>CAZMFV010000037.1:0-8013 GCA_964565695.1 uncultured Lachnospiraceae bacterium | reverse complement strand
GGCTTATATATAAATTTACCTAATTCTGAAAATTCTATAATATCTTCTAAATGTTCTTCAATTTCTTTTTCAGTAAAACCTAATAACATTCCAGATAAAAATATGTTTTCATACCCAGTAAGTCTTGGAGAAAAACCAACTCCTATAGATAACAATGATACATTATTACCATGAAGATTTATATCCCCAACATCTGGAGAGAAAATCCCTGCAATAGCTTTTAACAAAGTAGATTTTCCGCTTCCATTTTGTCCTATTATTCCTAAAATAGTTCCTTTATTTACTTCAAAAGAAACATTTTTTAAAGCCTCAAACTCTTCTTTTTTACTTGTTTTAAGTCTTAATAATGATTTTTTTACAGAGAACTTTTTTCCTATTTATAAGTCTTCTTAATATTGCAAACACTGTGTCTGCTATTGGTATTCCTAAAATTATTATAGGTGTAAGAATTGATGTAAAAATACCTTCTTGTAATCCTAGTATTGCAACTATGGGAATAATAAAACCTAAGAACATACTACCAGTATCACCAAGGAAAATTTTAGCCATAGGGAAATTATGAATTAAAAATCCTAGAGTTCCTCCTATCATAACAATAGTTAATGTGATACTTAAACCAGATAGCTTGTTTAATATAATAGCTACAACTCCAATTGTTAAAAAATATATTAAACTAATACCAGTTGCTAAACCATCTAATCCATCTATTAAGTTTACTGCATTTATTACTGATAAAATAAAAAATAGTGATAAAAACTGACCAATATATTCATGAAAATTTAAAGTAAAACCAAATAATGAAATATTAGTAAAATATATGCCACCATATAGTACAACTATTAAAGCACCTAATGTTTGTAATAAAAATTTATACCTAGCCTTTATAGGTTTAATATCATCTATTATTCCAGCAACAATTATAACGAAAGAACCCATTAGAATAGACATTATTTCTTTACTAATATCAATAAAAAAAAGACATGCTACTAGCAAGGCAATAAAAATTCCTAATCCGCCCATTCTAGGTACTGGATTAGTATGAAGTGTATGTGTGCTTCTTTTGTTAGGTACATCAATAGCATTTACATGTTCCGCTATTTTTTTAACTAAAAAAGTAGTTAGGAAACTAACTATTGAAATAACTCCTATAATTGTTAAAGTTTTATAAACATCCATTCTAATTTGAATTCCTTATTTTTATATTTCAAGTTTATCATATTTCATAAATAAATCAAAGGAAAATTTTACTATTTTAAGCATTAATCCCTGAAAAAATCATAATCAATATTTTCATCAATATTGTCATCATTAACTATTACTAAAACAATATCTGGATTCATTTGATTATAATCTTCTGAGAAATCTCCTTTATAATATCTCATATCCCTAGTATAAACTTTATTAAATACAGTACTTAAAAACATAGATACAGGTCTTGAAAAAGAATCACCAATTATTAAAACATCCTTGTTTATTAAAGGTTTGAAATTAGTGACATCCAGATCTGTCATTGCACCATATCCATAATATCTATAAAAATTAGCATTAAACATGCTTTTTTCTATTTCTTCAATGTCTAGTAATGTATCTTCTAAATTACCTTCTTTTACAATATTCTTTTTAGGGAATCCTACTTTAAACTCTGTTTCAAATTTGGGAGTTAGTATAGGGAAATCATCTTTACCAGAAAAATATTTACCTACCCTTTTACCAGAACTACCTAAAAATATGTTTTCTTTTACATTTTTATCATAACTATTAATATCTAAAAAGTATTCATCTACATTAGAGATAACATTTCTTTCTACTAGTTCATTTATAATCTTAGCATAAGCCCAAAAACTAGTTTCAATCTTCCAATGATGATCCGTTTTAAAGAATGCATCTTCATTCTTAATATTATCATCGTGTAACTCTTTTCTTAAATCTATATATGGAACAGTATTGTTATTTAAATTTTTTGAAAATTTATCCCCATCACGAACTATATAATTTTCTTTCTTCAATTCTTCGGGTAACAAATCCTCAAATTTTGAGATTTGAGTTGGTGCTAATACAAAAAGAAAATCTTTATCTTCTTCTTTTAGCTTATCTCTTAATTTAATCACTTGCTTTAATTGTTTGCTAAGATCTAACTCTTTATAGCTAACTCTTGCTAAATGGCCATTATTTAAAACCGTGACATCATTCATTACTCTTTGTCCCATTAATTTAGACATAAAACCATTTAAATTAATATATGTCCCTTTGTTACTTATAAGAAAAGAATCAAAGTCTAACATTCCTTCATATGTTTTATCTAATGTTTTAAAAGAATTTTTCATCTTACTAGTTAATGTTTTGTCTTGATTAAACTCTTTATATGACTTTCCAATAACAATAGGTAAAGTTGTAACTCCAATAAAAAATATAAAGAACAGAAAAATTAAAGATATTATTTTTTCATAACTTGTTTTTTTAATTACATTAATAATATGTTTTTTTATTTTTTTAAATTTATTCATATTTTTACTTTCTTTTTTATTTCTAGTTTTTTATTTATATTTAACTTTTTCTCCATCCCCTAAAAATTAAAGTATATAAAAGGATTATAAGACCCTAATATTATATAAGAAATGCTCCATATAAATGAAAATAGTAAAACTAGTGTCTCAATAAAAGTTATTAAGTTTACTCTAACTTTTTTATTTTTATCAGATTTTAATTTGTTAATCATATTTTTTATAATATTTGTTGAAAACAATACTACAAAAATTAATAATATTAAATATTCTCTAAAATAAAATGCTATATCTGAACCCATAAATACATTTCCTTTTAATCCTACCATAGACATTAAGTAGCTAATAGCTGCATTTAGATTAGGAGCTCTAAATAACACCCAACCAACTAAGACAGATAGGAGAGTAAATATTCTATATATAAATTTTAAAGTTTTACTTTTAAATTTTTTAGGCCACCCTGTAAGTTTTTCAAATGTAATTAAAACAAAATACATCAAGCCCCATAAGATAAAATTCCAACTAGCACCATGCCACACTCCAGTTAAAGCCCAAACAGCAAATAAATTAAATATCAACCTGCTTTTCTTTTCTACTCTAGATCCAACCAAAGGAAAATAAACATAGTCTCTAAACCATTGCCCTAGTGACATATGCCACCTTCTCCAAAATTCTGAAACTGATTTAGCCATATATGGATAATTAAAATTTTCTAAAAAATTAAAACCAAACATCTTACCTAAACCAATAGCCATATCTGAATAGCCTGAAAAATCAAAATAAATCTGAAAAGCATATGCAAAGATTCCTAACCAAACGAACAAAACAGATGCTTCACCACTTGGTACACCAAATGCTTTATCCGCAAGCAAGGCCATATTATTAGCAAATAATACTTTCTTTGATAAACCTATAATGAATCTTCTTACACCTTTACTAAAAAGATCAAAATTTACCTTTCTTTCATCTATTTCTTTAGCTATATCTTTATATCTAACAATAGGTCCAGCTATTAATTGTGGGAATAAAGCAATGAATAATCCTACTTTATGTAGTTTCTTTTGAACTTCTACATCACCTCTATAGACATCAATAACATATGACATTGCTTGGAAAGTAAAAAACGAAATACCTATAGGTAATGCTAGTTTTTGTAGAGGTATTGTAAAGCCAAATCTATCGATATTACTTATAGCAAAATCTAGATATTTATATACAAAAAGTAAACTTAAATTTCCAATAACTGAAAAAATAAGAATACTTTTTTTAATTTTCTTTTTATTTTTATATTTATCTATAAATAATGCTGATAAGTAATTAAACACAATTGATGAAATCATTATAAAGACAAATTTAGGTTCTCCCCAAGCATAGAAGATTAAACTCATTATTAAAAGAAAAGCATTTTTGTACTTTTCTTTAATTGTAAAATATCCTAATAATGTAATAGGTAGAAATAAAAACAGAAATATATTACTTGAAAATATCATTCTAATCCCCTTCAGCTTATATTAATTATTTTAAATTATTACACTTTAAATATATTTAAAATTATAGCATTATTTTTACTTTAAAACAAAGATGCATCAAAAGAAAAAAAAGAACATATAAAATATATGTTCTTTTTTTCTTTTTTTATTCTTTAATTTAAATATTAGTACTATGCATCAAAATTAACTTCAGGAGCTTTTCTAGCTTCTTCTGAATCTATTTTAAATAATTCCATTGCTTCAAACTTAGCAATGTTAGCCACTATATTTGTAGGAATAGTTTGTCTCATTAAATTATACTTAGTAACTGTATCATTGTAGAATTGTCTAGTATATGAAATTTTATTTTCTGTTTCTTTTAATTCATCTTGAAGTTTAGAAAAATTTTCATTAGCTTTTAATTCAGGATATGCTTCTACTGATACCATTAATCTTCCTAATGCAGAATTCATTTCAGAAACTACTTCACCTTTTTCTGCAACAGATCCAGCTTCATTATATAGACCTCTAAATTTAGCTATATCAGTTAAAGTTTTTTCTTCATGTTTCATATATCCTTTAACAGCACTTACTAAATTAGGAATTAGATCAAATCTTCTTTGAAGTTGTACATCGATGTCTTGCCATGATTTTCTAGCAAGTTCTCTAGTTTTAACTAATCCATTATATGCTCCAATAGCCCAAAATATAATTAAAACTATAGCACCTAATATTATACCACCTATTATTAAACCCATAGTTATCTCCTTCCTTTTAAAATTTATTTTATTTTATTTTTCATTATATTTATATTATAGCACTTAAATTTTTTTAATACAATTATTGACATAATAGTCTCTTATGCTATAATAAGTTTATGCGGGAATAGCTCAGTTGATAGAGCGCCGCCTTGCCAAGGCGGAGGTCGCGAGTTTGAGCCTCGTTTCCCGCTCCATTTTTTTATAAGGCGATATAGCCAAGTGGTAAGGCACGAGTCTGCAAAACTCTGATCGCCGGTTCAAATCCGGCTATCGCCTCCAAAGAAACTACTATTATGCAAGTAGTTTCTTTTTTAATTTTAACTATAAAGTTAAATAAAGTAATTTATAAAGATTCATATAATTTATACAAAAAGAAAACAGGATATCTATTAAGATATCCTGTTTTGGAATTAATATTGTGGCATGCTCTTTTCCCAGCCTCCATTAACTTTGAAAAAATCATTATTTTTAAGAACTCTTTCTTGTACTGGACCAACAACTGGGACAGTTGGGATAAATACTTTTCCTTTGCCATCATAGTTTTCATACACCATAGCGATGGAATCTACCATGGCTTGTTCATAATCAATAAAGTCACCTTTATTTTTTGATTTAATTTCTTGGTAAAGATTATCCAGGGTTTGTTGATTGTTTTTTTTCATATCATTCTCCTTTTTCTTTTCTGTGCCAAAAACAAACTCAAACTTCTCTTCATTAGCCTTAGCTAAATTTACACTGTGCCGCTCCTTTATTAACTCCTTTCTTTGTTCGGACCGCCTAATAGTAGTCCTAATTGACTACTTGTTTACAGATTATCATAAAAAAAAGAGGAACTCAATCCTCTATTATTTCACTTATATGTCTTTGTTAATTATACTATCTCATCTCAATATAGTGATAATCTATATTATATTCATTCAATAAATTCTTTTCTCTTTCAGAACAAGTAAATAAAAGAACTTGTCTATTTTCTTCATTAACAAGATAGTCTAATATGTTTTTTAATCTATCTTCATCATAAAAAACAAATGTTTCATCTAGCAATATTGGTATCTTTTCATCTGTTAATTCTTTTAATACACTAAGTCTTAAAGCTAAATTAATTTGTTCAATTGTTCCAACACTTAATTTAATTAAATCAATATATTCTCCTGTGTTTAATTGAACTAAAATATCTTGTTCTTCAGAAAGAATTACAGATTTATATTTCCCATCTGTTATTTTTTTAGTAATCTTAGATAAATTATTTACAAAGCTAGGACTTATACTAGCTTTAATTTCTTCATATGCTTCTTCTAAGCCTGAAAGTGCTATTTCATAAACTGCAGCTAAATCTTCTAATTCAGATTTCTCTTCTTCTAATTTAGTAAGTTTTTCTTCTAATCCAACTAATTCTTCCTTTTCTTGACTAGCTCTTTCTTTTTTAACATCAACTGTTGATAATCTATACATTGTTCTAGTATATTCTGATTCAACTTCTTTTTCTTCATCTAAAAGTTTTTCAAAGTCAAAATTTATAATATCATTTAAACAACTATCATCAAGATCTCCACAAAACTCTGATACCAGTCTTTGTTTAAAGTCTTGCTCTTGAGTTATTTTCATTTTTTCTAATTTAGCAACTTCTTTTTCTTGGAATAAAACTTCTTTTCTAATTAAATTTACTTCTTTTTCAATCTCTCTATTTTCTTCTGTCTTACTATCATAATCTTTATTTATACTCATCTTATTTGATAAACTTACAAATATCATAAATAAGATTGCTATAATGGGTACAGGAAGTAATGAATAAATCATCTTATTCATATCAGTTGTTTTAAAGAAATATTTTAATGAAAGAAAAACTAATCCTTCTAATACTAAAGCTAAGATAAACACTACAATATATTTTTTTAGATTTCTTTTAAAAACTGAATCTTTTTCTATAACATCATGCTTTTTATTAACTCTTTCTTTTATAACATCATGTTTTTCTCTAATTTTTTCTTTAATTGATTCTATAACTTCAACATTGGTTTCATCTTTAATTTTGCTTTCTTTTAATTTAGAAATTAAACCTCTTTTTAATTCTAACTCTCTAAATTTTGCTCTTGTTTCTCTTTCTTCTTCACTGATATTATTTCTATCATTAAATTTATCTTCTATATTTTTAATTTCCTGTCTAACACTTGTAAGCCTTTTTTCTACTTGATTTATAGGCATATTTTGTGTTTTAGATGTTCCAACCTCTGTTCTTCTTTTATCTTGAATTCTTTTAATTAGATTCTTATATGAAATATTATCTTCACCTGTAGAAATTAAATTACTAAGTTTTTGAACCATTTGGTTTTTATCACTTGCATTTAAAACAACTGAATTTTGCATTGTATATGATGATAGAGCAAAAGAAGATTTATCTATTCCTATTTGTTCTTCTAAAAAATTAGATCCAATTTCTCTACTTACTCCATATTTCTTAGTTATATCTTGATTCTTATTATCTAAAACATTTATTCTTTTATTTTCAAAATCTCTAAAAACTGTATATACTTCACCATTATCTAGTTCATAACGAATAAGTCCTGAAAACTCAGAATGATTCCAAGGTTTGTATCTAATATCATCAGATATTTCATTCTTTTTTCTAGTTTTATATAGGCCAAAAAACATTGAATTTAAAAAACCCATCATTGTTGATTTGCCTGATTCATTCTTACCTTGAATCAAATTTATAGAATCTTTAAATTCATATTCTTTATCTATTAAATTACCAAATCCATTTATCTTTATATTTCTAAACTTCAATTTAATCTCCTAAAAGTTCTTCATTTCTTCAACAACAACTTCAATTGCCTTATATATTAATGCTTGTTGTTTAGATATTTCTATAATAAGTTTTTCTTTTTCATGTATCACATCAGGGTCTGTTTCTTTTTGTAATCTTAAACGAATATCTGAAATAGCATCATCTAATTCTGAAATTTTTCTCATATGTTTTTTTACAAAAAGTCCTTTTAAATTAAACTCTTCTGATACTAATTCTAAATCTTCAGAAATATGACTATTATCATAAATTTTAATAATATTATCTCTTTCAATTAATTTCTTTAAATATATTAAATTAATCTCAAAGTTTTTAGCACCTGTTAAAACTATTTTTATAAAATTCAAAGGATTAATTGTCATATCATTAATATGATTGACTAATTCTTCTGGTGACATTATTTCACTAATATCTACAAATACTTCTTCATGCTTTCTTTCATCTAATGGAATAAGTTCTAATGTAAGTACATCACCTAA
>CAZMFV010000036.1:4034-8156 GCA_964565695.1 uncultured Lachnospiraceae bacterium | reverse complement strand
TTTTCTTCAAGTAAAAACTTTGATACGAATTTAGGCATTGTTTTTCTATCTTTAAACTCATAGATAGGTTGTACAACTTCTTCTAAATTTAAATTTATAACACCCCATTTATCATTTAATTTAACACTTGCAAATCCAAATTCATTGAATTCTGAAACCATGTCATATTTAGCTTTTAAAACAAATTTATCATCTTTATCTACAAAACCCCATTTAGAACCATCTTTTTTAGCATAGTATTTGCTATCTAATACATCTCTATTTTCTACTTCATAACCATCAATGTCTAAATATTTAGCATCATTATCAGTGTATATGAATAATAGTTCTTCATCTAATAGTCTTTCTTCAGCAAATACTTTAGGAAAATCTATTAGATATAATTCTTTATTGTATAATGTTGTTTCATTTTCTTTAATTGCTTTTACAATATTCATACCAAATACATTTGTTATATAATCATATTCAGCTGCTAAAATTTCACCTTTATTTACTTGGAAAACTCCTAATTTATCATTGTCTTGGAAAATAAAGAAATCATCAAATGCATAATTTATATCATCAAATCTTTCATCAATAACTCTATTTTCTACTATTAAAGTTTTCTTATCATCTCTATCTGCAACAATTATATAGTTTTTGTCTGGAACATCAGATATTATCAAATAATCTGATCCAGCTACTTGGTTACCAATTCCATCGTATGTATATTCTTTTTCATCATCAACAAATGTTATATATTTACCAAATAATTTATATTGATCAAATCTTGGAGAAATCAATTCTCTTCCATCCAATGAATATAGTCCAAATTTATTATATTCTTTTACAACAACTGCATCTGTTGCAACAGCAATTTCTTGATATTTAGATTTAATTATTCTTTTATTATTTTTATATAATCCTTTTCTACCTTTTTCTTGAACAACAAGATAGTAATCTTCTGAAGCAATATTAGCTTTAAAAACACTTTCAAATCTAGGTTTTAATATTATTTTTCCATTACCATCTGCAAATCCAAATCTTGGTTCAGATGAAACAACTTCTTTTAATTCATAACCTACATTTAAAAGCTCTCCCTTATGATGATATGAATTCTTTGGTGTTATCTCATCATATTTCACTTGAATAAATACTTTTCCTTGACTATCTAATAATCCAATCTTACCATCTAATGTCACCTTATATATTCCATAGTCATCATCTAACGCTTCAATCTTGTCATACATTGCTCTTGTTACTCTATTGCCTTCAATGTCAATTAATCCTAGTTTACCTTCTTCTTTGAATTTTAATAGACTTCTATATTCATATCTTTCTATTAATGACCCAATTATTGGTGATACTTCGTGAAGATTTTTAAATAATTCATTACCATCTTTATCAACTATCTTATAGTTTAAATTGTCTGAATAGCAGAAAAACACATCAGTTGAAAAATCTGGAATTATAATATGTGAATAAATTGGTTCAATTATTATATTCCCATCCTTGTCTATAACACCCGAATTTTCTCCTTGAAGCATTTCGAAATATTCTATATTCCTATTAATTAATATTTTTTCTTCTTCTTTATTAAAATAGAAGAATAATCCAATTATTATTATAAGTAATAATATTATTGCAGCTATAATATATTTTTTCATTTGTCACTCCATATTGCTTTCTTTTTTCTTCTAAAGTATCTTAAACTCTTATCTTTTTTGTATTTATCTATAATTAAATTGATTATCTAGGGTTTCTAATCTTTCTTCAAACCATGAAAGAATTTGTTCTTTGTCTGTTTCATCAACAGATGGTCTTTTGTCTTTCTTCCATCTATTTCTTTCATTTTTCCAATCTTTATTAGAAATTTCACTAATTATTTCTTCAGCTAATTTGTCCAAATTTTCAACTGTAAAAACATCCCCATCTCTTAGTTCAGCATATCTTTTCTCAACTTCTTTTGTAAAAGACATATATGTTTTATACCAAGGCTTTTGTTCAGGGTTTTCTTTGTCATAATCAATAAGTGTTTTACTTGTTGAATCACTAATAAGTCCACTTCCATTATAGTCTAAACCAAATGTTGTATCTTTGTCCCATGGTAGCATATACCATTTTTCTAAATTATATGTTACCATTTCAATATCTTGTGCTACTGCATCCCAATCATATATTGCTTCCATAAAAAGTAACATATCAATCATATTTCTCTTATCTAAGTATTTATCAAAATTAGCTTTAAAATTATCTAAGTCTCCATTAATAATTTTACTTAAATTATCAATTGATTCTTTTTGTTTATTTGTAAACTTCTTGTTTTCGGGATGGTATCCATCAATCCATTGACCTATTCCTGAAGATTTAAATTTAGCCCAATCTTTTACAGGTGTATAACCAAATCTTGCATCAAATTCCATATAAATATGTTCAGGATTTTCTTCATCAATATTAAAATTATTTAAATCATGTCCTAATGTTAAATTTGAAAGACCATAGAATTCATCATTAACCTTTACTTTTGATGTATAAAGATTTGGGAAACCTTGTGCATTTGTAACTCTTTTTTCTTTTGAAAAATCATTGCCAATCATTGCATTTTCCACTTCATATATAGGAAGATTTTCTCTAGTTTTAACTATATCTTCCCATAATTTAAATGATAAAGGATTTCTAAGCATTGTAGGATCAATCCATTCAGCTTTAGCAACCCATTTATTTGAAGCAATAGAATCTCCAATCTTAATTTTTATTTCTTCTTTTCTATCTTCATTTTTAAATATTTTAATAGACCAATTCTTTTTAGGCCATCTTGCTGTTGATGAACCTTGAACTTTAATACTTCCATATGCTTCAACAGAAGTATTTCCTTCAGATATTTTTAAAATAACAGGAAGTTCTCCACTTTCCTTATTTTTAGGAAGTTTTTTTCCTAATGTATCAATTTCTATTTTTATTAAATCTTTTGGTTCTTCAAAAACTATTACTTCTTCATTTATTGTTAAATCCCTATATTCAGCTATTTTATTAGTTCTAGAAATATACATTCCTGCACATGATAATATTAATAGCATTAGTATAAATAATAAGATTAATTTAATATATTTTTTCATTTTCATCCTTATTCTTGTACTTTAAATTCTTAACTTTATTTTGATTCTTTAATTTCTATTTTTAATTTTCTAATTATTTTCTTAAAACTTCTTCAATTGGTGGTATTACTTGTTTTTTTCTAGATAGAACACCTTCTAAAAGAGCCTTATCATCTTCTATATCTATATTAAAAGCTTCTTTTGCAATATCTGTTCTATCACCTAGTATTATAGACATTGAATTAGCATTAACTATATCTGTTATAAGAAGAATGAATAAATGGAAGTTTTCACTTTCTATTTCTTTATTAATTGCCTCTTTTAATTCTTCTTCTCTTTTTAAAACTTCATCAACATCTGCTGTATTAACTTGTGCTATTTTAATTTCTACACCGAAGTCACTCTTTGTTTTAGCATCTAAATTTATTACTTCTTTAGCAGATAAATCAGATATGTCTGTTCCTGCCTTTAATAAATTTAAACCATATTCTTGAACATCAAAATCTACTAATTCTTTTAATTCTTCAACAACTCTTTTATCTTCTTCTGTAAAAGTCATTGATTGAAATAAAAGAGAATCTGAAATTATTGCTGATAACATCATTGTTGCAATTTCTTTTGAAATTTCAAATCCTGATTCTTTAAACATTTTATATAAAATGGTATTTGTACAACCCAATGCCTCTGCTCTAAAGTTTAAAGGATATCCTGTATTTAACTTTATAGCATGATGGTCAACAACATCTGTTACTATCAATTCATCTAAGTTTTCAACAGTTTCAGTTGGATTATTATGATCAACTAAAACAATCTTACTTCCTTTTTCTAATTTTGGAAGAAGTTCAGGTCCTTCTATACCTAGGTAATCTAAAACATATTGCACTTCCTTAGTTATATTACCCTGTCTAAAGGCTTTGGCATTTTCACCTTTCTTTTTTAAAAATTCTGTCATTACCATTGCTGACATAATTGAGTCAGTGTCTGGATTCTTATGTCCAAATACGTATTTCATTTCATCCTCCTATGATTTAAATATCTTTATTGTTTA
>CAZMFV010000036.1:0-3934 GCA_964565695.1 uncultured Lachnospiraceae bacterium | reverse complement strand
TTTTCTATCTTTAGCTTCTGTAAAATTATCTTTTTTATTATATTTGTTCATAACACTTTGAATATCTGTTTTTAAGATGTCTATAATTGCATCTGCCGCTTCATCTGAGCCTTGTTTTAATATCTCTTTTTCTTCATCAGGAATTCTTGATGTAACATAATGAATTTTTGCAGTTTCACTATCAATAGCACATCTACCAATACCAATTCTTACTCTTGTAAAATTTCTTACAACAGATAAAACTGATTTAATTCCATTGTGACCACCTGCTCCACCATTTTCTCTAATTCTTATCTTTCCCTTTGGTGTGTCC
This sequence comes from uncultured Lachnospiraceae bacterium, assembly GCA_964565695.1. Taxonomy (GTDB): domain Bacteria; phylum Bacillota; class Clostridia; order TANB77; family CAG-508; genus CAZCCM01. The sequence continues at coordinate 3,621 of CAZMFV010000036.1, read as the reverse complement.
ATGTCATCATATGCAATTATTATATTTTCTTCTTCTATTTTATAATAATTAACAACTCTTCTTATACTTTCACCAGATAGATTCATATATGTTTGTGGTTTTAAAAACAAAACATCTTTATCAAAGATTTTAGCTCTAAGAATTTGAGCATCAGCCTTACTATCAAAATTAAAAAAGCCTAAATCTAATTTTTTAGCAATTGCATTAATTGCATCAAAGCCCATATTATGCCTTGTTCCTGAGTATTCAGATTCAGGATTTCCCAAGCCAACTATTAAATACATACTACCCTCTTTTTTTATTATCTTAAAATTTATTATATCACAAGATAAGATTTTTTGTAGGTAATTTTTAAAGATATTGGCTTTTTTCTTATATTTTTTCTGTTTTTTTCTATCTTTTTTTCTATCTTTTCTTATTTTATTTTTATATATTAATTTTTTATTAAAATATTCCTGATTAATCTTAAAACTTTAAAAAAGCTTGATTTAATGGTATAATATATGTATCTTATATTATTTATCCTTAATAAATAATTACTATTAAATTAACTATTAAGTTAAGGAGGAGAAAAATGATGAAAAATGTAGAAAAGAATTGTAAGTCTGAATCATTACCTATTGAAGAACTTATTAAGGTTCAACAATTAAGCCGGTCGGAAAAGAATCTCGTTGAAGATTATATGTTTGTTAGTAATATAATCTTACCACTATTCCCTGAAAGTAATTCAAGGGATTTCAATGTTAAGACAAATCTTGATGAAGATGGAGATGCATTTCAAGTATACAAGATAGTACTTTCTAACTTGGAACTGATTCTTGAAAAGTCTAAAAGTCGCTGGAAGGTTGGTATTATTTCTAGACCTGAAATCATAATAGATTTCAAAGGTGCTTTTAATAGAAATATAAGAGCAAAATTTGTCTCACCTGAGAACAAAGCTTTTGCTTATAGGCCATACAACCGGGATAAGAAAGTCTTTTCCTTTGAATGTGAAAACCAATACACTCTCTACAAAGCTTTGGATCTAATAGGATTCTTTTTTAAGAATTTAGATATTATTAATAATACCTATAATCAACTTAAAAATGATTCTGATTACAAAGTAAAAACAATAAAAAAGGAACTAGGCTCTAAAAACTTCTTATACTTCAGAAGAATGCTAAGAGGAGAAATTGATTTTCCTGCATTAGCATGGATGGACATTATGATTAATGGCGAAACAAAGGATTATTCTAATGAAGTTAGACAACAAACACATTTTGTTGTTTATGATCTTACAGAAGCTCTTAATCTAACATCAGATTTTGAAGAACTATATAGGAAGATTACAGTCATAGACTCTACTTTGTTAAATTCATATAGATACCCTGTATTTAAAATGGATTTTAGAGAAGAACTTGGTTTGGAACTTATTCTTACCAAAAAAGATGATGTTTGGCTCTTATCTGTTAATTCAGAAAAAGAACTAGAATTTAATCTTAAAGCTTTTGGTGATGAAGCAGAACAACTTTGCATTGATCTTTTATTTTCTGGTTTTCCAGGTAATAGAAGATATGACTATTATCGTAATGATAAAAAAAGATTTACGATAGAAGTAAAGGATGATTACAAATTATATTCTCTACTAAGTTTAATTTCTAACAATCTTGTTTTGTAGGATTATAGTTCATCTAAAAAGACATTCGCATTGCGGATGTCTTTTTTTGTTTTTATTTTTAATTTTTAACATTCTACTTTCTTTTTCAAATTTTCGTTTCTTTCTTTTATTCCCTTTAATTCTTTTATTTTATTCTCCTCTTTACCTTTATTCTACTATTATATTTTAGTAACAAAATCACTGTTCTAAACATATTTTATTTCTATTATTATATAGTTAAATATAGAATAATATATTTTATACAAAGGAGAAAAATATGCAAAATAGGGGAATTACTTTAATATCACTTGTTGTAACTATAATTGTTTTATTAATATTATCAGCTATTAGTATAACTCTTGTAGTAGGGCCAGATGGTCTTTTAGTAAAAGCACAAGAATCTGAGCTTGATTCTAGGTATAGTTCAATAATTGATAAGGTTAAAGCTAGAGAAGCTGATTTAACTATGGCTTTTGCTAGAGAAGAAACAGGTGAACATCAAGAAGATTTTATTAATAGATTATTCGCAGAAAAATTATTAACACCTAACGATAGATATGATGAAGTGAATTTTAGAACAATTGAAATAGGAAAACAAAAAGACAATTCATACAAGTACAAAATAAATATTATGGATGCTACTGCTGAAGGTAAAAAAATAGTTGATGCTATAAACAAACTACCAGATGCAGATGCTCCTGGTAATGATCATTTAAAAAATATGACTTTAATGGTTGAAACAAAACCATATAATTTAAATGTGTATTTTCCAATTAGTAATCCTAATGGTTTAGAAATTAATTGGGATGCAACAAATAATCCTGGGGATTTCGTTCCATATACAGGAGCAAATTATACATATCCTTCAGTAGGAGAGTATGAAATACAAGTAAGGGGCACAGCTCAACCAGGAACAGAAGTTGGTTATTATGCTAATTATGATAATGATTTATTTTCATTTGGTGATGAAAATATTGTAGGAATTAAGTATTGGGGAGAAAACGGATTCACTAAAATAAATGCATTTGCTTCTAATTTAAAATATGAAATTCCACTACCAAGTAAAAACAGTTTTATAAATGCTACAGAGTTTAGTACAACTTTTGCTGGTAGTCATCACATAACAAAAATACCTGCAGAGCTTTTTATTAATGCACCTAATGTAGAAAGTTTCTTTAGAACTTTCGGAAGATCTACTGCTATAGCTAGCATACCAGAAAATTTATTTATAAATAATCCAAATGTAACTAATTTTGCAAGAACATTTATGGGTTGCTCTAGTATTACTAAAATACCAGCAAATTTATTTAAACATAATCCTAATGTAGTTAATTTTGCTGGAGTATTTGCAGGTTGTACAAATTTAACAAGTGTACCAAGTGGTATCTTTGCTCATAATCCTGAATTCAAAATCGCTACAGGCTATTATGATGATGGTTATAGAGGATTATTTTATAGATGCGACAATTTAAAAACTATTCCTGGAGATCTATTTGCTCATAATCCTAAAATAGAAGATTTTAGTTATGCTTTTAGATGGTGTGAGAATCTTCAAAATATTCCGGAAAATCTATTTGATAATAATCCTAATGCTAAAAGATTTGATAGAACTTTTGAAAGATGTGAGTCAGCTACTGGAAATGCACCTAGGATTTGGGAAATTCCAGGAGCTTCTGGTTCTTATGCTTTTGCTAGCTGTAGTAATTTAGACAATATTAATGAAATTCCACATCATTGGAAATATTAAGGTATAAATTTAAAAATAAATATAAAAAGAAGACGAAATAGTCTTCTTTTTTTCTTTTTTGTTTCTTATCTAATTTTTATTATTTATTTTTTTACTTTTTTATTTTACTACATCTTTTATATTTAATCTTCTAATTCTTTTAATTCTTTTATTTTGTCTTCTAAATATTCAAATGCCTCTTTGTAAATATTCTCATCTTCTAAGTCAACATCCGCTATCTTAAGTATTTTTAATGACT
>CAZMFV010000035.1:2481-8417 GCA_964565695.1 uncultured Lachnospiraceae bacterium | reverse complement strand
CTAGTGCCTTAAGCCAGCTAAAAGCAAAAGTTCTCCAGTATTCAAACCATTCTAAGTCTGTACCAGGCTCACAGAAAAACTGTAATTCCATTTGCTCAAATTCTCTTGTTCTAAATATAAAGTTTCCTGGTGTAATTTCATTTCTAAAAGCTTTACCAACTTGTGCAATACCCATTGGCATTTTTCTTCTAGTTGAACGAAGTACATTATTAAAATTAACAAATATACCTTGTGCAGTTTCTGGTCTTAAAAATATTTCTGCTTGTTTATCTTCTGTTACACCTTGATAAGTTTTATACATTAAATTAAATTGTCTAATATCTGTATAATCTAATGCATCACAATTAGGACATTTAATCTTATTATCATAAAGGAAGTCTTTTAATTCTTCTTCAGACCATCCATCAGCAATAATGTCTTGATCATTCTCAAAACCCCATTCTTCAATCATTTTATCTGCTCTATGTCTAGTCTTACAATTTTTACAATCTATTAAAGGATCTGAAAATCCAGCCAAGTGTCCAGATGCATCCCAAACTTTTGGATTCATTAATATTGCAGCATCCAATTCTACATTATATTTAGATTCTTGTATAAATTTCTTTCTCCATAAATTAGCAAGATTATTTTTAAGTAAGATACCTAAAGGTCCATAATCCCAAGAATTCGCCAAGCCTCCATAAATCTCCGAGCCTGCAAAAACATATCCCCTAGCTTTTGCTAAATTAACTATAGTGTCCATATCCTTTAACATGATTTCTCCTTTTTTATTTATTTTTTGTATTTTATTTTCTTTTTATATATTAATATTTAATCTATGATTCTTGATATTAAAGCTTTATTTTAAATATTCACAGTTTTCACAAGATTTTCATATCTGTAATTGTATCATAAAAGAGAAAAAAATAAAAGAGAAATTTTCATTTCTCTCCTATTATTTCTTTAATATTTTATTGTTTATTTATTCTTCTTTGTCTTCTTTCATTTCTTCTTTTTCTTCTTCTTTAACTTCTACCTTCTCGTCTTCTTTTTCTTCAATTTTTTCTTCTGGCTCTACATATTCTGTAAGTTGAATTGAATTTAAGAATGCTTTTACTTCTTCTGATTCCATGATGTCACCAAGACCTTCACTAAATCCTTTAGTTTTAGAAATACTTATAGTAGCTATACGATAACCTTTCTCAGTTTCTTCTAGAATTAATTCTATTTTTCTAGAGAAGCTTGTACTTGCATAGCCATGACCTTTTGCATTTTTAAAATTATATTCTTCATATTCTTCTTTTTCTTTATGTCTTTCATGATTATTATCATATGTAGATTTTAAGTTTTGAGTTATATTAAAATTAATATTATACTCATCTTCTTCATTAGTAAAATCTCCTCTATTGCTAAATTCTTTATTTGGTTCAAAAACAAATTTTGAATCTTTAGGGAAACCTGCTTTTACAGCAAATTCATAAGTTTCACTTAAAAATGTTTGATATTCAATATTGTCTTTTGGCCAAAATAAGAATCCTGCAACAACTGCTCCAATAACAACTAATGCTGCTATTACTATTATTATACTTTTCTTCATAATCTCTCCTTTATATTTTTATTTTATATTTTATGTTTTTTCTTTTTCGTATTTTTTTATTTTTTAAATTAAACTAATATTATTCTGTTTCTTCTGGTGCTACATATTTAATTGATTGTATTGTTTCTAGTACTGGTTCTACTCTTTCTTTTGGAGCTACTTTATCAATACCAGATACATAATTTCTAGTTCTAGCAATTTTCACATAAAGAACATCATAATCATTTCCGTTTTCAGCTGTTACAATATATGCTTCTTTAATATAGTCATTATCACTGTGATACAGGAAACCTCTAGAGTTTTTATATTTTAATTCTTCAAAATTTAATGCATCTCTATTTTCTTCTAATTTGTCTTCATATCTCTCTTTTGTGAAATTGTATAGTATCATTTCAAAACGGAATCCATGTTCCTCACTTATAAGTTCTCCCTTATAAGGATTCTCATCGTTCTTTTTAAATTTTAGATCTGTATCTTTTGGTACTCCTATTTGAACCGCTGTTTCTGTTTTGTCGATTCTTAACTCAACAAAGTTATAGTTTCCATCTTTTTTACAAAAGATTAGACCTAGTACAACTGCAACTACTATAAGTAATACTACTGCAATTATAATGATAATTTTTTTCTTATCCATTTTTTCCTCCTATTCTTTCCAAGCTCTTTCTTCAGCTTCATCAGCTAGCTTTTTATATTTAGTTCTGTCACCTGATGCTATATCCATAACACTTCCAAGTGCTTCATCTAAACCTTCTTTAGCACCTTCACCTGTAAACACTCCTTTTGCAGCTTTCCCAAGACCTTTTGCAATTTCAGCTCCTGCTTGCATTTGTCTTTTATCTTTTTGAGAAAATCTACCACCGAAAACTGTTGTTACAGTATCTACACCAAAGGTTTTATCAAATTCTCTTACTACATTTTCTACTTTTCTTTCAATTCTTGAAACATCACCTTTTTTTACACCATTTGAAACTCTCATATCTAGTTCTCTTACATATTTATGTCCATCTTTATCTACATCTCTTAAATTCGGAATTTTAGAAATAATTGGATTACTACAATATAGATAGATTTTTACACCTGCATTTTTATATACAAGTTTATCATCTGGATCTGTTGTTTTATGCTCAGTAAAATATGGTTCATATTTTTCTATTAAATCATATCTAAACAACTCCCTATATTTTTTCTTTTTAGCTGCATCTCTTGAAAGTTCAAACATACCAATCGAGTCAGCAAATATGATTTTATATAAACCATATGCTTCTCTTTTTTCTGTTTTTTCAAATTCATTTTTATATAGAATATCTTGTTTTTTCATATATTCTATATGTTCTTCTAATTCTTCTTTTGTTAAAACACTGATGTCTAAAAAGGCACTTACATTCTCTAAACAGTTTTTACAAACATAATTACCATCTTTTAGTTTTTTTCTTGACAGAGGCGAAGCCTTTCCTCCACATAAAGTACATTCTTGTTTTTTAAACATATCAAAAAAACCCATAGCATTCTCCTTTTTCTTTTTATTTTATGTTGATATTTATCAACAAATGCTTAATTGTCTTCTGTTTCTTCATTGTTAGCTAGTTCTTTTTCTAATTCTAGTTCTATTTCTTTTTCAAGTTCTTTTTTTAATTTTCTCTTAGACTTAATTTTATCTTTAAAATTTCCTATTATATTTGTTTGATTATCAATTTCCCAAACTGTTCCTAAAATAGGAGTTCTTCTTATTTTTTCTGTAATACCAAAACTTCTATCAACAACAGATCTGGTATCTCTATATGCTTCTTCAGCATAATGTTTAGCATCAGATTTAATGCTTTCTTTAGCATACTCTTTTATGTCTTCTTTTTTCATTCCATCTTTATATTCTTTTTTTAATTTACAAGTAGTTGCAACTTCAGTAATTAAATTTATATATTCTGTATTTAATTCAGAATTTGCAAATTTATTTTCAAAGTCATTTACATCAGATGAAGATATTCCTAATTCATTAATTCTAAAAAATAAGTCATCAACCTTTTCTAAAATGTTTTTGTTTTTCACATCATAATAATCAAAGATTGCTTTTTTTCTTAATTCTATAGAATTTGCAATATATTCATCCATATTTCACCTTTTATTAAACTTTTTCTCTTAAAATCCTTTGGAGTTTTACATAAATACTTTATTATTTATTTTATTAATGTGGATAACTATGTGTATAAAGGCTTGTTGCTATTTTATTAAATTATTGTTTCAAAATTATGTCAATTAGTCCTTAATGTATTCCATGATTATCGCACTTTGTCCCTTATAATAGTTTTTTCGCCTTGAAATTTCATTGAAACCATAGGCTTTGTAAAGTTTTAATGCAATTTCATTTTTTTCAGAAACCTCTAATAATATTCTTTTGTTTTTTGCTACTTGAATAAATTTTTCAATTAAGATTTTCCCTAAACCTCTATCCCTTAATGACTTATCCACAACAATATTCATTAAAAAGCTTTCATCTAATCCATTTTGTATTATAAAAAAACCTGATAAATCATCTAGTACATAAAATTTAGAATTAATATTATTATATTCAGAAATATACATTTCTTTTGTCCAAAAGTCATCATATTTTTCTAAATTATTTATTATGTATTTAAGTTCTTTTTCTGTTATTTTTCTAATTTTCATTATCTTTATTTCTTGTTTTGATTTCTTTCAGCATTTGAAGGTTTTAAATAATTAGGTGTAATTAATCTTCCGTCTTTTAAATTTTCTTCATCTTTAATTTTCTCTTCAATTCCTTCTAAAATTTTTTCTATGTCCTGATTTTCATTAATTAAAAATTCTAATAAAAGATTTTCTTTTTTTATTTCCTTAGTTATTAATTCACTATATTTTATTCCTGAACCAGAAAAACTTATTTTAAAATCTATTTTTTCCGACTTTTTTATTTCATCAAGTTCATTTAATATGCTTATAAAATCATTGATGCTTCCTGCAAATTCTTTTATTAATTTATATTCATTATCATAGATTCCTGCATATATTTGATCATTTCTAGCATCAATAATTCCAATCTTGATATCAGAATCATCAACTACATTCCTAGCCAAGCTTTCTGTCGATGTTATTTCAACCACAGATATGTTTTTAGCAAGAGATATTGCTTTAATTGATGATATGCCTATTCTTATTCCAGTAAATGATCCAGGGCCTTTTACGACTCCTAAAATATTAATTTCATCTAAATCAATTTCATTATTTTTTAAAACTTCATCTATCAAAGGAAGTAATGTTTCTGAATGTGTTCTTCCTTCATCTACTGTTTTAAATATTCTTTTTTCATTATATTTTATTCCTACAGAACAAAGTCCTGAAGAAGTATCAATAACCAATATATTCAATTGTAATCTCTCTTTCATTGTCATCATTATATTCTCTCGAAATATTTATTCTAATATATTTAGCTGGAAGTAAGCTTATTATTTCTTCACCCCACTCAATTAAAGAAATAGAGTTCCCAAAATATTCATCTCCTCCAATATTTAAAAACTCATCTATATTATTCAATCTATATACATCAAAGTGATAAATAGTTTTAGTATCACTTACTCTGTATTCATTTATTAAATTAAAACTAGGACTAGAAACATCTTTAAAATTCCAATATTCCATAAAACCTTCTACAAATTTAGTTTTACCTGAACCGAAGATCTCCTGTTAATATTATAGTTTCTTTACCATTAAGTTTAGAAGCAAAAGACTTAGCAATTGTCTTAGTTTCTTCTTCACTTTTTACTCTAAAAACTTCTGTCATAAACTTTCTTCCTACCTTAAACATATATTACCACTTCAATTAAACTTTTACAATATGACAGGAGTGTAAAATAAATGTAATCTTTTTGTAATAATGTAAATCTAAGTCATATTTTAAAAGCTTTATCCTGATTTTAACTGTCTTTTTTCATTTTGACACATTTTAATTTCCGTTATATTTTAGAATTAGATAATTTATTAGGGGGTATGCATTGGGATATGTAAAATCAGATCTAGATGATATCAAAGAAAATCTATCATCACTTATAGGAGAAGAAATACTAATAGTAGAACCTGTAAGCAGAAGAGGAAAAAAGATGGGCAAGGTTGCCACTCTTGAAAACACATATAAGACTTATTTTAGAGTATTATATGATGATGAAAAATATATCAATTATAATTATTCAGATATATTTACTAAGGATATTAAAGTCCAAACATATGATGGAGATAAATTTAATCCTTTAGATGTACCAAGACCTTTAACAAAAAAAGAAACTATACCTACACTTAATTTAGATAAACCAGATCTAGAATATGTTGAATTAGATGAAAGCGATTTATTATAAAA
>CAZMFV010000035.1:0-2381 GCA_964565695.1 uncultured Lachnospiraceae bacterium | reverse complement strand
TCGTAAAGTTTTTTACATTAGTATTATTTGCAAATAAATTTGTAGGTATACTTCCAGTCAAACCAACACAACTGTAAAATGTAGATTCAAAATTCTCAACCTTTTTATTATTAGCAAACAAACTTGAAGGTATCGAACCTGTTAATTCAAAACAACCATTAAAAACATAATCTAGTTCAGTAATATCTGGACAATTTGCAAATAAATTGGGTGGTATTGTTCCTGTTATTTTATTACATCCACTAAATATTGATCTTCCAATAATAAGTTTAGTATTATTTGCAAGAAAGTTTGAAGGTATTGGTCCTGTTAAATTCTCGCAACTATTAAAAACTCTGTCCATATTTTCCACCTTTTTATTATTAGCAAACAAACCAGCAGGTATACTTCCAGATAAACTTTTACAACCATTAAATACTGAACGGAAAGTTATTACTTCCGGACAATTTGCAAATAAATTTGACGGTATTGGTCCAACAAGACTTTCACAAGTATGGAATGTCATATAAAAACTTTCCACTTTTGTACAGTTGGCAAATAAATTTGCAGGAATAGTACCTGTTAAACCCTCACAGTCGTAAAAAGTTTCTTCAAAAATTTCGACTTTAGTATTGTTTTTAAACAAGTCACCTGGAATACTTCCTGTTAAACCATTACAACGACTAAAAGTTCCAAAAAAAGTTGTTACTTCTGGAGAATTCTTAAATAAATCTACAGGTATACTCCCAGTTAAACTACTACAGCCATTAAATACTGATCTAAAACTTGTCACTTTAGAGCAATTCACAAATAGATTTTGAGGTATAGGGCCTTCAATTCCAGCACATTCATAGAAGGTCATATAAAAACTTTCCACCTTTGAACAATTTACAAACAAATTAGCAGGAATAGATCCAGTTAAGCCAGTACAACCATTAAAAGTAGCATGAAAACTTAAAACTTCGGTACAATTTTTAAATAAAGCTGCAGGAATACTTCCTGTTAAATTAGATGTAAAAGCAAAAGTAGCATAAAAATTAGTAGCACTAGAAGCATCTTTAAACAAATCTACAGGGATATTTCCTGTTAAATTAGTACAGCCACTAAAAACAGATGGGAATAATTCTGCTTTAGTGCAATTTTTAAATAAATCTGAAGGGATATTTCCTGTTAAATTTTCACAATTTAAAAAAGTCCTATCAAAATCAATTACATTTGGACTGTTTTTAAATAAACCTGCAGGAATACTTCCAGATAAATTATTGCAAGAGTTAAATACTGAACGGTATGTTGTTACCTTAGAACAGTCATCAAATATTCCCAGTGAAATTATACCATCTAAACTTGAACATCTATTAAATGTCATATAAAAACTTTCTGCATTAACACAGTTATTAAATAAATCTGGAGGAATCCCTCCTGTTAAGCTATTACAGTTATTAAAGGTTGCTTCAAAACTTTCTGCCTTTGTAAGATTAGTAAATAATCCATTAGGTATACTACCAGTCAAACTATTACAATTATTAAAAGTTCCATAAAAATCTTGAGCATTAGAACAATTCTTAAATAAATCATCTGAAATACCTGTTAATCCAGTACAATTACTAAAAGTTAAATAGAAAGATTCAGCTTTTGTAAGATTAGCAAATAGTCCATAAGGAATACTACCTGTTAAGCCACTACAACCATTAAAAGTTCCATAAAAAGTTGTAACATTTGGAGAGCTATCAAATAAACCAGCAGGTATGCTTCCTTTTAATTTCGTACATCTAGTAAATAACGATCTATATGTAACTACATTTGGAGCATTTGCAAACAAATTATTTGGAATCTTACCTGTTAAGCTAGTACAGTCACTAAATGTTTGTAAAAAAGAAGTTGCTTTTTCAAAAGAATTTTCTCTAGGTGATGGTAAAGGACCTCTTAGATTTTTACAATTATAAAATGAATTAGCAAAAGAAGTTGCACCAATCTCACCCCAATCTATTATTCTATACATTTGATCTCTTTGAGCCTGAGTAGCATTAAAATATTCAATTCTTGTAATTCTACCTAGCAGCCTAATAGAAAAAGGAGTTTCTTCAGGTACATTATTTGTTAATTGAATATAGTCACTTGTATATTTTACTAAACTTTCGCCATTATTAGATATTAAAACATGTCCATCAACTGGTAGTCTTACAGGTATTAAAATATTTTCATTAAAAGTTTGTTTAACCATATGGAATTCCATAGGAATTGACCATATAGCTGTATATGTCTGATTTTTTGTTGCATCATTTATCTCAGGTGTCCAACCAACAAAAATCTTTCCTTTTGCAGTTGGTTCTAGATTCGGTGGAGTTGCATTATATTCAACATTTCTTCTTGGATTTACAGCTGAATTATTGAATCTACCACCA
>CAZMFV010000034.1:0-8792 GCA_964565695.1 uncultured Lachnospiraceae bacterium | reverse complement strand
CTCTTCCAACTCTTCCTCTTAATTGATGAAGTTGAGCTAAACCAAATCTTTCAGAATTTTCTACTATCATTATATTTGCATTAGGAACATCAACACCGACTTCTATAACAGTTGTAGAAACTAGTATATCAATTTTACCATCTTTAAATGCAAACATAATTTCATCTTTTTCAGAATCTTTCATTTTACCATGCATAAATGCAACATTGTTTTTATTAAATCTTTTCTTATATGTTTTATATATTTCTTCAACAGAGTTTAAATCTAATTCTTCACTTTCTTCAATAAGTGGACAAACAACATATGCCTGTCTTCCTTTAGAAACTTCGCTTTCAATGAATTTATATATTTTATCTGTTGCCTTATAGTTTAGAGCAATTGTTTGAACTTCTTTTCTTCCAGGTGGTAATTCATCTATTATAGATATGTCTAAATCACCATATAGTATTAAAGCTAATGTTCTAGGTATTGGTGTTGCTGACATAACTAATGTATTTGGATTTTTGCCCTTTGCTAAAATACTTTCTCTTTGTTTTACACCAAATCTATGTTGCTCATCTGTTACAACAAAACCTAGATTTTTAAATACAACATCTTCTTCTAGCAATGCATGTGTTCCTATTATAATATCTGCTTCTCCACTTTTAATAAGTTCTAATGTTTCTTCTTTTTCTTTCTTTTTTAACCCAGAAATTAATAATGCTATTTTTATTCCATATTTTTCTAAATGTTCTTTAAAATTATGATAATGTTGCATTACTAAAATCTGTGTTGGTGCCAGTATAGCACTTTGATATCCATTTTTAGCAGCCTTATATGCAGCTAATATTGCAATAATTGTCTTACCTGAACCAACATCACCTTGTAATAATCTATCCATAGAAAGATCACTTTCTAGATCAACTTCTATTTCATCCATAACTCTAAGTTGTGCATTAGTTAATTTAAAGGGTAGTTCGTCAATAATCTTGCTTAAGGAAATATCTTTGTTAAATCTAGGGCCTTCTTCTTTTTTATTTTGTATTTTAAAAGAAAAAAGCATTAAACTTAAGAAAAACAATTCATCAAATATTAATCTTTTTCTAGCAAGTTCAAGTAATGCTCTGTTTTCAGGAAAGTGTATATTTAGCATTGCTTCTTGTAGTTTTATTAAAGAATTTTCATCTAAAAATTCCTTAGGATAAAAATCTGTAAAAACATCTTCTTCTTTGTTTATTATTTCAAAAGCATTTGAAACAGTATTTCTCAAAACATTTTGTTTCAATCCATATGTTAGTCCATAAACAGGAATAATACTTCCAGATTTTGTTCCTGTTTTCTCAACTGATTCCACTTCTGGGCTATTAATTTCAAAATTAGCAGCTCTTACTTTTGCATTACCATAGAAATAATACATATGATTAACTTTTAATTGATTTGTTAAATATGGCTGATTAAACCAAGTAACACTTGCTCTTCCGCTATCATCTTCAATAATAGTTTTTTGGATAGTCATTCTTCTTTTGCTAGATCTACTAAATGTATAAATACTATTTATTGGTGCTACAATTTTAGCTTTAACAGTATTTTTAGAACCATCTGAAAGCTCAATAATTTTTTTAATTACAGTTCTATCTTCATATTCTCTAGGAAAGTATTCTATTAAATCTTTAAGTGTTTTAATTCCTATTTTATTAAAAACCTCAGCTCTTTTAGGACCAACACCTTTAATATATTGAATATCTTTTTCTAACAAAAATTAAACCTCTCTAGCTTTAACTATTATTCTTCCTCTAACATCATCTGTACAAGTAATTATAGTAATTTCTCTAAGCCCATTTGTTTTTTGTGATGTAGCATCAGTATTAGTTGGATCAACAACTAAATAATCATACACCTTATATTTAACTAAGTCACCAGATAGACCTGTTAATTCTACAATGTCACCTATTTTAATTTGATCTATATGTGAAAAGAATTTATTTCTTAAACTTTGATTCCAAGCAGATGTATAATTATGCCCAACTATACAATAATTTCCTATTTGATTTGGATTAGGTCCCCAAAACTTTACAGGAGATATTCTTAGTAATTCATCAAAAATAGCTTCTGCATTATTTTCTTCAGCAATAGGTTTAGGTGAAACTGTATCTATTACAGCATATTTAATTTTTAATCTAGGTATATTTAATACACCTGCTGTATAGTATTTTATTCCTGTTTCTGTTTTTTCTTCAGTTCTTCTTTGTGCAGAGTCTAGTGCTTCTTGCATCTTTACTTTTTCTTTTTCAATTTTATCTACTAATGCTCTATTAATTCTTTCTTGATCTGCTTCTGTTTCATTTAGAACAACAATAGAAGAACCACGTGATATTGTTATCTCACCTGTATCTATATCATCAATAACAAAATTTATTGAACTTAATAACTGTTCCGCTTGCTCTGCATCTTTGTTTTGAATATGTTCCGAAACAAAATAGTAAATAGATAGCAATATTACTAATAATAATGCTATTATAAAACTTGCTTTATATATTCTCTTTTTTCTCCTAATTTCAGGAGTTATGTATAGAGTTTCTGAAATTAAAATTTGATTCATTATTCTTCCTTTTAAATATTATTCTTTTGTATATTTATTCTAGATTTTTTTGTTAATTGTTTGTTTTTGTTTTTTATTTCAAATTATTTTAGACTGTTTATTTTTTAAAGTACCTAGCTTTATCTAGTCTTTCAACAATTCAATTGTAATAATTCCTCTTAATATAGATACTTTTACATGTTTATTAATATACATATATTTATTTCCTATATTATTATATGCTAATAAAATTGCATCATCTATATTTGTTTTAGAAATATTTTTATATATAGAAAAAACTTCATTTATAATATATTTTAAAATTCTTCTTCTTAGTGCAATATCTAATTCATTAAATTTATATAAATCTAATTTTAATACATTTTTAACTTCTTTCGAACTATCTTTTCTATTATCATTTATAGTAATTTCTTTTAAAGTTTTCTTAGTCAGATTATTTAAAAAATCCACTTCATCTTTTAATATATTAGAAGTTCTAAAAATAGTTTGATCAATATTAGGATTATATTTATCTTTAATAAATGGTAGTAATTCATTTCTAATACTATTTCTAGTGTAGTCAGATTCTAGATTAGTTTTATCAATTACATATCTTATATTTTTATCATCTAAATATTCTTCTATAATTTTTCTATCAACAAATAATATAGGTCTTATTACATTGTTATTAACTACATCAATTCCTCTTAAGCCATCAAGACCTGAGCCTCTCATTAAATTTAAAAATAATGTTTCAGTATTATCATTAAGATTATGTGCTGTAGCTATTTTATAATTATCTTTACTAAAATTTTCTAATCCAATTTCATTAAAGAATTTATATCTTTCTTCTCTTCCAATCTCTTCTTCACTTGTTTTTAATTTTGCTTTCATTTCTGGAATATTTACTTCTTTTGATTCAAATTTAATATCCATTTCTTTTGCTAAGCTTTTAACATATTCTAGATCCTCATATGCTTCTTCTCTTATTAAGTGATTTATATGGCAAATAATAAAATTTAAATTTAAATCATATTTAGTATTAAGCTCTTTTAAAATATGAAGAATGAAAACTGAATCAGCTCCACCTGACACTCCTAATACAATATTATCATTTTTTTCTATTAAATTATTTTCATTAATGTATTTGTATACATCATCTAAAATATTCATTACATTTCAGCTCTTCCTAAATCAACAAATTTAGTATATTCTGGCATCCATAATAGATCTATTTCACCAACAGATCCACCTCTATGTTTAGATATTATAAGTTGTGCTTGATTACCCATTTCTGAGTCTTTATCATAATACCCTTCTCTAAAGATAAATAATACCATGTCAGCATCTTGCTCTATCGCTCCAGACTCTCTTAGGTCAGATAGTTGTGGTCTTTTGTCTGAAGATTCTTTTGCTTTTTCAACATTTCTAGATAATTGTGAAAGTGCTATAACTGGAACATTTAATTCTTTAGCTAGAATTTTTAATGATCTACTGATTTCTGAAATTTCTTGTTCTCTAGTTCCATTTCTTCTAGATGCAGGTTGAATTAACTGTAAATAGTCTATAACTATCATAGAAAGATCATCTCTTTCCATTTTTAATTTTCTGGCTCTAGATCTTATTTCCATCATATTTATTCCTGGTGTATCATCAATAAATAATTTAACATCTGATAAATTTCCAGAAGTAACTGCTATTTTTTGCCAGTCATCTGCACTTAACATTCCCTTATTTAATTTATCATTATTTATCATAGATTCTGATGCTAGTATTCTTTTTGCTAATTCATGTTTAGACATTTCTAGATTGAATACTAAAACAGTTTTCTTTTCTTTAAATGCTATATTTGTAGCTATATTTATAGCTAGTGCTGACTTACCCATACCAGGTCTTGCAGCAAGTATAATTAAATTAGATTTTTGGAAACCACCTGTTCTTTGATCTAAATCTATAAATCCTGAAGGTATTCCTGTAACACCAGATTTATTTTTAGATAATTGTTCTAAATCAATTATTGTTTGAGAAAGTATTTTATTAATTCCTTCAACACCAACATGATCTTTATCAACTGTTAGTTTGAAAATTTCTTGTTCTGCTAAATTTAAAATATCATCAGAATCTCTACTTTCATCAAAACCATAAGAAATCATAGCATTTCCAGCATTTATAATTTCTCTTAAATTATATTTTTCAACAACTATATCAATATATTTTTCAATATTTGTAGTTGTAGGAACAGAGTTAGACAATGTAGTTAAATAATCATATCCTCCTATTTTATCAAACATTTTTAATATAGTTAATTCTTCTCTTATAGTAATTAAGTCAATAGGAATGTCCTTATTAAATAGATTTTCCATTGCTTCATAAATAATCTTATGTTCTGGTCTATAGAAGAATTCATGTGTAATCCTATTACTTGCTTCTATAACTGCCATTCTATCTAATAACATACTTCCTAGAACTGCTTGTTCAGCAGCTAGATCATTTGGTGGTATTTTCATTGTTTCCCCTTTTATTTTCTAATCCCTTTTACTAAAACTTTTAATTTAGTTGTTATTCCTTCGTAAAGTTTTATATTTACAAGATAAACTCCAGGTGTTTGAATTTTATCATTTATTGTTATATTTTTCTTTTCAATATCAACATTTGCTTGTTTTTTTAATTCTTCTGATATTTCAGCTGTTGTAATAGTTCCAAATAATTTATCATTTTCACCAACAGTTGCCTCAACTTTTACTGTCATTTTTGCTAGAGATTTTGATAATTCTTCAGCTTCTTCTCTTTGCTTTTCAATGTCAAACTCTCTTGATTTTAATTTAGATTCTAATTTTTGTAAATTTTCATTATTAGCAACAACTGCCTTATTTTGTTTAAATAAGAAATTTGTAGCATAACCTGTTTTTACATCAATTACCTCATCTTTTCTACCAACACCCTTAATGTCTTCTAAAAGTATAACTTTCATATTTCCTCCATTTATCTTTTTATATTAAGAATTTAATTCTTCAAAATATTCTTCTATTGCTCTTTTAAGTTTTATTTCAACTTCTTCTACAGATGTATCTTTAATTTGTGCACCTGCTAAATTAATATGTCCACCACCTCCGTAGTTTCTCCATTATTCTTTGAACATTAATACTTCCAACAGATCTTGCAGATATATTAATATTTTTTCCATTTTTACCAATAATTATAGATGCTTTAACATCTGCTATATTTAATAATTCATCAGCTACTTTAGCTGTAATAATACTAGAGTCTTCACCTTCATATTTAGAAATTATTATATCATTATTATATTTTTTAGACTTATTAATTATATCTGACATTATAGTGAAAAAGTCTAGATTTGATTGAAACCATTTCTTTACTTTAATTATATCAACACCATATCTTCTTAAATATGCTGCAGCTTCAAATGTTCTTACACCTGTTTTAAAAGTAAAGTTTTTAGTATCAACTAATATTCCACCATAAAGACTTTCAGCTTCAAATTTTGAAAGTTCAATTGTCTTATCAGAATATTTAATAATTTCAGTAACAAGTTCTGATGTTGATGATGCATATACTTCATGATATTTAATACTAACATTTTCTATATTATCAACAGTTATTCTATGATGATCTATTACTATTATTTCCTTAAATTCATTTATTAGTTCAGGAAATTCTGTATATGATTTTCTAAATGTATCTAAAACAATAAGAACAGAATCTTCTTCAATTTTTTCTCTAGCTTCATTTAATCCGATTATACCTTCTTTATATATGTCAGTTTCTTTTAATTCAGCTTCATATAATCCTAAACCTAGTGAATCTAATTTTGTAGCAATAAATACATCTTCATTGTATTCTTTTGAAAATCTATACATTCCAATTGCGGAACCAAGTGCATCAATATCAATATTTTCATGTCCCATAATTATTACAGAAGATGCACCTCTTATTTTATCTATTATAGCACGAGATAAAACTCTTGCTTTAACTCTAGTTCTTTTTTCTACTTCAACTGATTTAGCTCCAAAGAATCTATGTTCATTGTTTTCTCTAATAACAGCTTGGTCTCCACCTCTACCTAGAAGCATATCTCTTAAATCAACTGTCTTTTTATATATTTCTCTTAAATTATCTCCATCTGTATTTATTGCAATACTTAATGTTAACGAATTTCTAGCATCTGCTTGAATATTTTTAACATTATCTAGTATTTTAAATCTATCTTGTTTTAATAATCTTAAAGATTCTTTTTCAAAGATACCTATAAACTCATTTAACTCTGTTTTGAGTATTATTCCATTATTAGCATTAGCCCAATTATATATTTCTCTTTCTATTTCAGCCATAATTCTTGGCTTATCTACTGGTGATAATAAAGACAATTCTTCATCGTAATTATCTACTTCAATTAATGCTAAAACTAATTTTTCATTATCATATTTTTCTTCTAATTTGAATAAATCTGTTTTGTCTATAAATATTAAATTTATTATATATTCATTTTTATTATCTTTTTTAGTTCTGTCTAATGAATACTCACCATATATTTCATATACACTTCCTTGTAACTTCAAAGATTTTCTTATAATATATTTATTTTCATTTTCATCATTGTCAGATATATTTTTACTATTATTTTCAAAAAGAATAATTTCTTCAGTAATCTCTCTAATAATTGTTTGTATTCTACTTTCAGCTTCTAAGACTTCTATTCTTTTTAAATATTGATCACTTTTCCATATGATTTTACCATCAGATTTAGCAAGTATTAAAGGGAATGGTGAACTAAGTATTGTTGTTTTAGTTACAACACTAAAATCTTTTACAATATCATTTATATAGTCATGTAATTCATCTTTTTGTTTTTTCGATATATATATTTCTAATAATACTAATATTAAGAATATTGAAATTGCAGGTAGTATAAATTCTGTGTTTAAGACAGATAGATATACAAGTAAAATTAGTATAAAAAATAAGTAAATCTTACTTTTTACACCCTTCTTAATATTTAAATTAAATTTTCCCTTTTTCATAATACTCCTAGTCTAAATTATTATACTAAAATTAGACGCTAAAGTAAAGAAAATATATTCACTCAATACAATAGATAAAACAATCTCTACCAAATCCCATAGTCGTACATGTAGTGGTATAATACATATGTGACAAAAAAGGTCAAAAAAAAGAGGACCTATGGTATAATATAAATATCAAAATATTAACCGGGAGGCCCTCATATGAATAGTATAACAGAAGAGCTACGTTATCGTCAACGTGTAATAGAATTTGCAATAAGGCATAATAATGCAAAAGCAGCAAGAAGATATCATACATCAAGACAACAAGTAAAAAGATGGAGAGATAGATATAATGGAACAATAGATTCTTTAAGACCACGAAGTAGAAGACCTAAATATCATCCTAATCAACATACAGATAAAGAAAAAGAATTGATTAAGGAAGTATATGGAAGATACAAGAGTTATGGATATGCAGAAGTATATTTTAAACTCAAGGCAAAAGGTTATTCAAGAAGTTTTGGATCTATGAAAAAACAAATAAAACAATTAAATATAATCAATAAAGATAAGATTAAAATAAAAAGAAGATATCCAAAGAGTAATTATGTAAGACAAAAAGGGACATATCCAGGCGAAATAGTTCAAGTAGATATAAAATATGTACCATTTTATTGTTTAACAGATAAATTAAGAGAAAAAAGATATTACCAAATAACAGCAATAGACTTGTATTCTAGAAAAAGAATACTAAAATTAGTAGAAGAACAAAGTACATATGAAACATCAAAATTTATTTTTAATTTAGAAAAACAAATGGGCTTTAAAATAAAATTAATACAAACAGACAATGGATCAGAATTTGTAAATACGAATGCGATTAGAAGAAAAAGTACAATGTTTGAGGACACACTAAAAAAATTAAGAATAGTCCACAAAACTACTAGACCATATTCACCTTGGCAAAATGGAGTAGTAGAAAGAAGTCACAAATTAGACAACATAATGTTTTATGATCAAAGAAATTTTAAAACAGTAAAAGAATTAAACAAAGCATTAAAAAGATATAACAGTAGATATAACAATATACACCGACAAGTTTTAAACTTTAAATCACCAAATGAAATGATAGAAGAGTACTTAATAAGAAAAGCAGAATAAATTAGATATTTTTTTATAACATCTTGTAACATATGTTTGTGTTTTCTAGA
>CAZMFV010000033.1:6750-9188 GCA_964565695.1 uncultured Lachnospiraceae bacterium | reverse complement strand
AATATAATCTCTAATACAAGTTCCGTCTTTAGTATCATAATCATTACCAAACACTGTTAATTCTTTTAACTCTTTACTTGCTACCTTAAGTAAATATGGCATCAAATTTCCTGGTATCCCTTCTGGATCTTCACCAATTAGGCCAGATTCATGTGCTCCTATAGGATTAAAATATCTTAAAGTAATATTAACAAAACCTTTGTTAGATTTTTGAATATCTTCAAGCATTCTCTCTATAATCTTTTTAGTTTCCCCATAAGGATTTGTTGTAATTCCCACTTCCATTTCTTCTTTATATGGAATTTCATTGCCTGCATATACAGTAGCGCTAGACGAAAAAATAAACTTATTAATATTTTTTTCTTTCATAATTTTCAATAAGTTTAATGCTATATTTATATTGTTATCATAATATTCTATAGGCTTTTCTATAGATTCAGCAACTGCTTTATATCCTGCAAAATTTATTACAGCAGAAATATTTGTATTCTCATCGAATACTTTTTGCAAACTTTTATAATCAGTGGCATCAACTTCATAAAACTTAAAGTTTTTATTAGTAATTTTTTTAATATTATCTAAAACTTTCCTTTTAGAATTAACAAAATTGTCTATTCCTACAATTTCATACCCATTTTCAAGTAATTCCACCGCTGTGTGACTACCAATATATCCCGCAATTCCTGTTATTAATATCATATTTTCACCTTTTCTATATATCTCCATTATGATATACATTTTGTACATCATCTAAATCTTCTAATCTTTCAATCATCTTTTCAAATTCATTTTCATCTTCTTCTAAAACTTCAATAATATTCTTAGATACCATTTGAATTTCAGAAACTAAGAAATTTAAACCATTTTCTGATAGACCATCTCTTACTTTTGCAAAGTCTTGTAAGTCAGTTAAAACTTCATATACTTCATCATGTACCTTAAAATCTTCAGCACCTGCTTCTAATGCAAGCATCATAAGTTCATCTTCATCATATGCAAGCCCCTCTTTTTCTATAGCAAGTACACCTTTTTTATCAAAATTATATAGTACAGAACCTGATGTTCCTAAATTACCTCCATGTTTTTCAAAAGCATGTCTTACTTCACCAACTGTTCTATTTCTATTATCAGTTGTAGTTACAACTATTACAGCAATACCTTTAGGAGCATATCCTTCATATATTACTTCTTCAAAATTATCTCCATCTTTTGATGCCATTGCAGATTTTATTGCATTATTTATAGTATCATTAGGCATATTTGCAGTTCTAGCTTTTGCAATAACATTTGCTAATTTAACATTGCTTTCTGGATCTGGTCCACCTTCTCTTGCTGCAATTTTAATTTCTCTACCTAGTTTAGTAAAAATCTTACCTCTCTTAGCATCTTGTGCACCTTTTCTTCTCTTAATATTACTCCATTTACTATGTCCAGCCATGTTACCTCCACTCATTTAATTCTCATTAATTTTATCACGGATTTTAGTATCTATCAAGATTTTAGAATTTTCTTTTTAATTTTAGATAGTGCGGATCTTTCTTTCCTTTTAGCCTTAATTTTATCTTCAATTTCTTTATCCAGCTCATATCTTATAATTTCTTCTCTAAGAGCTTCTTCTTCTATCTTTTTATTCTTTTCTTTAGCTTTTTCTACTTTTTCTAGGTCTATTTTATTTATAGAAAGAACTTTCTTTAACTCACTTTTTTCTAATTCGCTATCACACCAATAATTTAAATGAATCAGTGCAATCATAGAAAGACTATCTCTAGATATTCCTTGTTCTTCTATACTAACTGAACTTACATAAATCGGATTATATGTAATATCTCTTCTATTTTCTATTATTTCCATAAGACCGTGAGGTACTTTTTCAATATATTTATTTCCCAACATATGTAAAACAGCATAAACTTCAGAATATATCTTTTCTTTTGTCATATTTACCCCTTAATTATTCTCCTCTTCTTGATGTAGTAATAGATTTTGTATCTTTTTAAAATCGTCCATTCCAATCTTCAATTTAGTATAAATTGATTTTAACATATTTTTTTCTTCCATAATCACCTCAATTTAAATATTTCTCTATATTTATTTTATTTAATACACTTTATTTATGCAATTGTTTTCTATAAAAGTATTACTCTTGTTACAAATAAAAAAGAAAACACAGGGTTTTCTTTTACTTCTTTACTTTTTATTCATTCGTTATGTAATTTATTTGTTTATTTATCTATTTTTCATTCTTCTTCAATCTCTATTAAACATTTATATATTACTTCTTCTAGGTCTGTAGTGTCTGCAATTGATTTAATTGATGCATCTAAGATTTCTTTATGTTCAACCTTTCTTAAATCAAATAGAAAATTATTCTTTAGAGCTAGTTGTCTAATGAACTCTCTAGTAACTCTACCATTGCCTTCTCTAAATGGATGCAGGAC
>CAZMFV010000033.1:5374-6737 GCA_964565695.1 uncultured Lachnospiraceae bacterium | reverse complement strand
TCAAATAGTTTTATTAATTCCTGTTCAATAAATTTAACATCTGCAAATCTAAAATTATCTTTAGCAATATTTTCATCTCTTAATTTTCCAGCAAACTCATATAAATCAGATAATAGATATTCATGTATGAGCAAAAGATGCTTTAAATCAAAATTTCCATTTATTCCTTTTTTTCTTAATTCATAAAGTTTAAAAACAATAAGAGCGTTCTCGAGTTCTTCGAGTTTCGCTCCATCTTTAATTTCTAATTTATTTATTAATACATTTGTACCAGGGTAACAGTATTTAGAATTCATGTTCATCCTTTATTAAATATTTTTATTTATATTCATCTAAAACATTCTTAATAATATCAGACATCAAAATATTGCCTTGCTCATATTCTTGAAGAATCTTAATTTGATTCTCAGAAACATTCATGTTTTCAACAGCAAGATCTTGTTTAATATTTTCTATATTATATTGAAATTCTTGTATATTATATTCCATATTTTGACATCCTTTCTTTCACTTGAACATATATCTATTATAACATGTTTTAGTGAATTTTTCAAGTTTTCAGGCATTTACCAAAGTTCTTTTTTCTATTAAAAACTTCTTAGAAATGAAGTTCCAGATTCCTACAATTGAAACAGATATAAGTTTTGAAATTAAATAATTTAAAAATATCTTTTTTACTAATACATACATTATCAATTGATTAAATAATAGTCCTAAAATAGAAGTAATTACAAATATCATAACTATTCTTTTTTTAGTAATTTCTTCTTTCAAGTCAGTAAAAACAAATTTCATATCCATGTAGTATGTATATATTAATGTTAAAGTAAAAGCTATTCCTGATGCAATTAAAACAGGAATAAGCAGCACTTCTTTTAATGCTATCATTATAGAATAATCTATAATTGATCCCAATATCCCTATTAGCATAAATTTTACAAACTTTATAATATTCTTTTTATTCATTTTCTTTTTCTAGCATTATAGTAACAGGACCATGGTTAACTAAACTAACATCCATTTTCCCACCAAATTCTCCTGTTTCAACCTTTATCTTTTCTTTTAATTTATTAATGATATATTCATACAATGGAATTGCTTCATCAGGTTTTGCTGAATCAATAAAAGAAGGTCTATTACCTTTTTTAGTATCACCATAAAGTGTGAATTGTGAAACTAATAAAATTTCACCACCTACATCTTGAATACTAAGATTCATCTTTTCATCTTCATCTTCAAAAACTCTCAAATTTAAAAGTTTATTAATTAAAAAGTCTGCTTCTTTTACAGTGTCTCCCTTTCTTATTCCAACTAAAACCATATATCCTTTAGATATTTTACCTACAGTTTTACCTTCTATATC
>CAZMFV010000033.1:0-5274 GCA_964565695.1 uncultured Lachnospiraceae bacterium | reverse complement strand
ATTCCCATTCCCATTCCTAAATAAATTATATTATTTGGTATTAAATATTTATAAATATAAAATGATGGAATTGTAATTATAGCAATTGGAATACTCATCTTAATAATTCCTTTTAAGAATAATGGAGTGTCTAAACCTATGCTTTTCTTATAATAAATATTTAGAATAATTACCTCTCCAATTATTAAAGTAATGAAAGTTCCAAAAGCTGCACCAATTGCTCCCCATATCTTAACTAAGAATATGCTTATTGCAACATTAGCAATTGCAAGTAATGATACAACTAATGTTTCAACTTTATGTTTGTTTTTAACTCTTAAAATACCTGTGGCAATGTTTTCTACTAATGGAATTATTCCACCTGACATTAGTAATATGGTTATATAATATGCATCATCATATCCTTTACCAGCCCAAAATCCTAAAAAATTTTTACCAAATATAATAAATCCAGAAAATACCAAAGCTAATATAATAAATTGGATACGACCAGTTTGTATAAATATTTTATTGAATTCAGAAATTTCTTTCTTCTCTTCTTCCATTTTAGAAATTTTAGGTAATGTAACACCAATTAAAGCTGTTGATAAAGTATTAAATAAATGATTAATCTTTGCACCAACTGCATAAACTGCAACAGTTAATGTTCCAGTTGTAGCACCTAGTATTACTTGATCTACACTCCAGTTAATTTTATCTACTACAATTGTTAAAAACACATAGAAAGAATAACTAAAGATTTCTTTTAAAACGCCAAAATCTAGATTTTTAAAAGACAATCTAACTTTTAATTTTTTTAATGCATAGAACACATTTATTATTGAGGTTATTTGACTTAATATTGCTGCAATTAAAACAATTAACCATGCTTTTGGATAAATAAATAGTAATGGTAGTGTGATAATCGGTGCAGTTAAAATTTCAAATATTCTTATTAATTTATTAAATATAAATTTTTCATATGCAACTATAATATTCCTAAAAACTGATAATGGGAATGAAAGTGCCACATTTATAGTAAATATAATAACCATTATCTTTGCTTGCGTATATTCATATTCAGACATTGTTTTAGAAAACATATTTTCAATATTGAAAAATAATAAAAGTCCTAGTATTAAGCTTATTATTCCAATAATTGTATAAACAATAAATAAAATTCCATTTAATTTATACTCTTCATCTTTATCTCTTTTTATAATAGATTTTGAAGTGTAAACTATTATTGCATTTCCTAATCCAAAATCTAGTAATGTTAAATATGACATAAAAGAATATACAAGCGAATAAAGTCCGTATTCAGCTTGTCCAAGTTTTCTAATAAGTATTGGTGTATATACAAATCCAATTAATATGTTTATACCAACAATTATATATGATAGAATTGCTCCTATTTTTATTTCACTTTTTTCTTTTTTCATTTTCTTATCTATTTATTTTTTAATTTTCATCATATTTTTACTTCTAATATTTAAAGTCTTATATGTCTTAGATAAATCACGGTATTTAAATTCTGTTCCATCTTTATTTAGTAATTTAGCATTATTTCTTCTCGTTTTTCTAACTGCATTAAAATTACCAATAGGTTTTGGTTTCTTAAGTGCTGTTCCTTCTCTTTTAAGTACTGATATTATTGTCTCAAATAAAATTTTAATATCTAACCATGGTGTAATGTGGTCAACATAGAACACATCATATTTAAATCTTTTATCCCAATCAATAAAAGCTCTTCCTTTAACTTGCGCTAAACCAGTAACACCTGGTTTTACATCATGTCTTCTTAGTTCTTCATCTGTAAAATACGGGAAATAATTTATTATTAAAGGTCTCGGCCCTATAATACTCATTTCTCCTTTTAAAACATTATATAGTTGTGGCAATTCATCTATGCTTAAAGATCTTGCTATCCTACCAGGTCTTGTAATTCTCTCAATAGAAGGAATTTTTCTACCATTTTCATCATAAGATCTATTTCTCATAGTTCTTAATTTATATACTTCAAAAATCTTATAATCTCTGCCAACTCTTTTTTGTTTGAATATTATTTTTCCATTTGAATCTAGTTTAATCCATATTGCAAAAATAACAAAAGGAATAAATCCTACAACTAGTCCTAGCATTGATACAATAATATCAACAACCCTTTTAAAAAACTTATTATATATGCCATCAATCTTGGCTCGACTTTTTATATTAGTCCTCCTTAATAATATAATATCCTACTTTTTCTATATAACCTGTAATCTTTTTTACAGTATCACCATCTTTATAATACCAGAATAAATAATCAATATTTTCCGGAACAGTATATTTAGCTCTATCTACAATAGTTCCTGGTTTGTCTGATATAAATCTTAATTTATATCTTCCTTCATTTTTATTTAATTTATAATTTTCTATTTCTTCACTTTTGCCATAAACTAAATATTCCAATGATGCTCTAATTAAATTTATATTATTAGTTGCTTTTACTAATCTCCACATATGACAAGCATCATATCTTGGTGTAAATTCAACTATTTTAGCATCATTATTAGCTATTTTAAGTTGATAATATACATGTCCATTTTCATATTCCATAGCCTTACTTACAGCCTTAACTAAATTTTCTAGTTTAACTCTTAATTCAGGATTGTCATGTTTAGAAGGTATAAAGTGCTTTTTAATTATCCCACCAGGATATTCATCATATGAAATTCTGTCTGATATTTCATAAAAAGCTAATTCTCCATTATACATAAAAGAATTTATTGAAATTTCTTCACCTTCAGCAAATTCTTCTACAATAACACTGCCTTTTCTTGATTGTTTTAAAGCATCATCAAAAACTTCTTTCATTTCTTCATATGACTCTATTCTGTGAACTCCTCTTTGACCACTTCCATCAGCAGGTTTAACTATTGCAGGGTAAATTGTCCAATCTTCAAATTCTTCTACTTTAAGCCCTGTTTGATGTTTCAAATTTCCTTCAACATCACCAATCGCTTCTCTCCAAACACCTTTGTCTTTGAACATTTCAATTGAGTTTTCAGTTACAAAGTATCTTAAGCCATTTGCTTTTGAAACTTCTGTTAATACAGATATAGCTGGTTCTAATGCTGCAGTAAATACTGCATCTATTTCTTTTTCTCTTACTAAAGCATTAATACTTTCAACATCAAAAACATCCATTTCTATAAACTCATCAGCTAATTCATATCCAGGTCCATTAGTGTCTCTTGCAATAGCATAAACATATAGACCCATTTCTTTTCCTACTTCTATAACATCTGCTTGTGCTCCACCAATTCCTAAAACTAATAATTTTTTCATAATTTTCTCCTCTCAATTTCTTCTTGAATAATTTCTTTTAAAGTAAGTTTAGGTTTCCAATCATACTCAGTAAAAAACTTATTCATATCAATAGAATTATTCTTATATCCATCTTCTTTTTCTTTTATTATAATTTTCACTTCTTTATTATGTTTTTTTAATTCTTTCTTAATCATCTCAGCTAAATAACTTAAAGTATAACTTTCTTCAGTTCCAATATTATATATTTGACCATTTTCTTTTTGCATATTATTAATTTTATAATTTTCCATATATACAATTAATGCATCAACCAAGTCACTAATATGAATAAATGAAAATACTTGTCCTGATTCTAGTACATTAATTTCTCCTGATGCTAAAGCAAATTCTACAAATCTAGTAGTAATTCTAGTTTCCATACCCTTACCTACAACTGAACCTAGTCTAAGTATAGATAAATTTATATCATTTTCTTTTGAAAAATCTTTTAACCAATTTTCTAAATGAACTTTACCTTCACCATAGATATTTTTCGGAAAAACTTGGTCTGTTTCTTTAGCAGGAGTCTTTCTTTCTTCATTATATACACTTTGTGTAGATATATATATATAATCTTTAACTTTTAACCTATTTAAAACATTAGTAACATCATATGTGAATTCTTTACTGCTTTCTATTGCCTCCAGCTCTACAGATCTTGTGTATGCAAAATTTATTGCAATATATTCACTCAAGTTTTCTTTTCTATTTCTAAAAGTTTCATAGTCTTCATAAATAATATTGTCTGATTCTATAAAAAAAGGAAAGTCTGACATATTTAGACTTACTGCTATTATATTAAAATCTTTATCCTTCATTTTTTCTAGTAAATTAGTTCCAATGAATCCACTTGCTCCAATTATAATTATATTTTTCATATTACTCCCTGTTTATTATTTGATTAATTAATTCTTTTTTCTTAATTTTTTTAATTTTATATCAAAAAACTTTTTAATATTGTATTTAAACAAATAAAATTTTCTTAATTTATATCTTCTGCGAGATGCTCCTTGAACTCTCCACATTCCAGTTTTATCAACAGCACTAACACAAGGAAGACACCAACCACAAGCTTGTCCTTTTACTGGATAATGACAAACCCATGTAGCTTCTGCTATATCCAAAGCATCCCATTCTTTAAATTTTTTTAACATATCTCTTTTACTCATATGCAAAATATTTTCCGGAAAATATAGATTGCTAAACATAACATAGTACTCATCAGGTATATCTTTTCCTGTTAATTGGCTTATACAAAGTGCTGGATTATTTTCATAATATTTTAATCTATCTCTTTGGTGTAGAGTATATATAAGTCTTGTTTCAGAATTTACTTCATCTAGTGTTTCTGTAGAAATTTGAATACCTTTTAAAGTTTTTCCTACTTGATTAAGCCAAGGATACTGACCACCAAAAACAGATTGTTCTCTAACTTTATTATAGCCTGCAATAATGTCTTCTGAAATAGGCATATATTCATCTAAATCTGAAATAAGGACATCTTTTATCTCTGCTTTAGTTGTTTCTCTTTCTCTTAACATTTTTAATAAGGATACTATAGTTTCTACTTCTATATTTCTACTTTTTCTGTTTTTATTATATATATAATAAGGTTGAATGATTACATCTTCAAAAGATAGTTCTAACATTCTATATGTAGAATCAAAACCACCTGTAAACATAACATTCATAATAATTTTGCCATTTTTATCAACATTTTCTTTTTCTATATCTGTTTTTTTCATTCTAAATCTCTTTTTAAATCCTTTTTAATTTGTTTTTACTTCTCTTTTATTTATTCTTCTTTTAAGTATGGTGTTCTATATTTAGGGAAATACCTTGAATCTCCATTTTCTGTTTTCTCTACCAGTAAGTCATATACTTCTTTATTATATACTTTACTACCTATATAAAAATCAAAAATACCTTCCTTAGTAAATC
>CAZMFV010000032.1:0-9675 GCA_964565695.1 uncultured Lachnospiraceae bacterium | reverse complement strand
ACTAAGGCTGGGGTTCCACCACAAGGTGGAAGAAAGCATCCTGCACAGGAATTAATATACTTAGATACTACTAATATATTATTTATAGCTGGAGGAGCTTTTAGTGAACTTGAAGATATAATAAATAATAGACTGGGAGAGAAGACGATAGGATTTGGTGCAGAAATTAAATCTAAAGATGAAGTTGTAAAAGGTGAAGCTTTAAAACATATGCAACCAGAAGATTTAATAAAATTTGGATTAATACCAGAATTTGTTGGTAGATTACCAGTTTATACTTCATTAGATAATTTAGATGAAGATACATTAAGATTAATACTTACAGAACCTAAGAATTCTTTAATTAAACAGTTTAAAAAACTACTATTGCTAGATGATGTAATCCTAGAATTTCAGGAAGATGCAATTGATGAGATAGTTAAAAAAGCATTAGAAAGAGATACAGGCGCTAGAGGTTTAAGATCTATATTAGAAGAAATATTAAGGGATACAATGTTTGAGATACCATCAAACAAATCTATAACAAAATGTATTATAACCAAAGAAAGTGTTCTTGGAATTGAAAAGGCAGTACTAGTTTATGAAGCTATAAAGGATGAAGAGGATAGTAAAGAAAAGACAGATAAAAAGACAGCAAACTAAAAATCAAAGAATATGTGATTGCACAAAATGAAAGTTTTGTGCAAAATAACTATAAAAAACTATATCTATTGGTATAGTTTTTTTATTGCTTCTATCTCACCTTCTATAATCCTTGTATTTAAAGCCTTTTTCAGTTTCCTGGTTTTCTTATTTTCTTATCATCTATTTATTATTCCTGCATTATCTACCTTTATATATTCCTCTATTAGATACTCTTTCAAATTCTCTTAAAGCTTTAATTTTATATTCTTATTTATTATACTTACTTATTTATTATACAATTTTAAAATCCATTATTAATATCTTTCTTTTATTAAAAATAGATTTACTATATATTATTGCTTTAAAACTAAAAAACATCTACAAAGCCTTAAAACACAGCATCTTCACACATGATAATATAAGGCGAAGTTTTAAAAATCTCTTAAAAACGATTCTAGAGGCTTGCTTTTTTGACTATAAAACTATTATTTATTCATACAACTAAAATTCAATATAAGATTTTTTTGCTTTAAATTAAATTATTTAAAATTAATCATTATGACCTAAATATATTTTTTATATAATTAATATTTATATATGTAAAAAGATCTAATTAATATTAATATAATATTTTCACATTATAATATTTTTTCTAATTTATATAATTACTTATTTTTATATAGTGTTTTTTTATATAGTAATATATAAATATTTTATTTCTAAATTAAAAATAAATAGAAAACATAAACTAATTTTATGTTATTTAT
The DNA here is from genome assembly GCA_964565695.1 of uncultured Lachnospiraceae bacterium. GTDB lineage: Bacteria > Bacillota > Clostridia > TANB77 > CAG-508 > CAZCCM01. The sequence continues at coordinate 8,284 of CAZMFV010000032.1, read as the reverse complement.
TTAAAAACATCCAAAAACCTTGTAAGCCTTGTAAACAGCCATTCTTCGTACATGACAACATAAGGCGAACTTTTAAAAACGCCTTAAAAACGATTCTAGGGCCTCGTTTTTTGACTGCTTTTTGCAAAGCTTTATATACAAGCATTCTTAAGTTTTAATGAATTAATTTTTGAATAAAACATGGTATTCATTGAAGAAAAGATCTCAATCTCTAGTAAATGATTTTGCGACTTAATAATGATGTTTTCTTAATAAGTTTAAGATCTAATTATAAAATCTGTAAATTTAATAATATGGAACTATATATAATATGAAATGTGAAAAATATAATTTGATTTTTAATAAATTTAAAAGCAAAAATAAAAGAGAGACACTCTTTTATTTTTTTATACTAATTTGTATTTTCTTAATAAATCTTTTTATTTATTTTAACTAATTTTATATAAAAGCTAAATTAAAAATTTATTTTTGTTTTAATTTATAAACTTTTTGTTTTTTTGCTTTTTATTTTAATTGCTTTAATTTATTTCTTAGTTATTTGTTTTTTTAGATTCAGCAGTAACTTTTATATCATAAGTTCTTAAAATATTATTAAAGCTATCTTTTATAGTTAGGGTAACCTCTCCCTTATTTTGAGCTATTATCGTCTTATCTCTTACTGAAAGTATCTTTTCATCACTAGATTCAATTTTTATATCTGAATTAATAGAATCAGCTGGTAAAAGTTCTATATCAAGCTCAACGCTTTTATTTGCAGCTATTTGCTTTGGCATATTTTCAATATTTACATCTTCTAAGAAATTAGCAACATGTATATTAATTTCATTACTTTTAATACCACTTAATTCAGCATAAATTACAGTTTGACCAATAGAAAGGGTCTCTAGAACATTTTCATCATTAAATGCTGCAACATCTTCATCTGAACTATGCCAAATAAGATCTGATGAATCAATATGATCTGGCATTATATTGTATTCTACAGGTATTTCTACTTTTCTTGGGAATGCTTCCTTTTTCTCTATAGATATTGTTATAAGTGAAGGTTTTCTTTGTTCAGCAATTTCAATATTTCTTCTAACAATAATAACTAAAACTACCAAAAACACTAAAAACAAAACAACTGCTATTAAACTTTTGCTTTGTTTTCTTTTTTCTTTATTAAAATTTTCAATTTGTTCTTCTCTAGAACTAAATACTCTATCTTCCATATATTAATATTATATTTAAAATCAAAAAAATTCTATTAAAATAGCTAAAAAAGATTTTTTGTTACAAAATCTTAATAAAAACATTGCACAAAACTATTTTAAAACTCTTATCTCTTTGATACTATTATATTGAGGTATATATGAAAAGAAATGAAGATTATCCAGACTTTTTAAATGAATATTTAAATTATTCTGCTACAATTTTAAATAAGTCAAAAGGAACTATACAAGAATACTCTTATGACCTATCAAGATTTTTAAGATATTTATTGTATAGATATAATAATAATGAAGTACCTACAGGTACAGTAAATCATGATAAATCTTCCTATCCTGATATTATTAAACATATTGAAATAAAGAATTTAAATGAAGATTTTTTGAAAAAAATCACTTTAGAAGACATTCATGCATTCTTATTCTATCTTAAAGATGGTTATGATGTAGCAGCAACAACAATCGCTAGAAAAACATCTTCAATAAGATCTTTCTTTAATTATTTAACTCAAATAGTTAAGAAATTAGATGATAATCCTACTATAAATTTAAAAACACCTAAAATACCCAAAAGGCTTCCTATATATTTAAATTTAGAGGAATCTAAAAGATTGATTCAAGCTTCATCTAGTGTAGTTTCTAATACCAAAACAAATGATAAGAATCAAGAAAGAAATACAGCTATAATTGTTTTGTTTTTAAATACGGGAATTAGATTAGGTGAATTAATATCAATTAATATAAATGATATTAATTTTGTAGAAAACAAATTGAGGGTTAAAGGTAAGGGTAATAAAGAAAGAGAACTACATTTAAATAATGCATGTATTAAAGCAATTAAAAAGTATTTAGATGTAAGACCTGTTGAAGATATTGATCCAAAAGATAAAAATGCACTATTTCTTAGTGAAAGAAAAAGAAGAATTAGTAGAAGAGCAGTTCAATATGTTGTAGAAGGTGAATTAAAAAAAGCTGGAATTAATACAGAAAAATACACAACTCATAAATTAAGACATACTGCAGCTACTCTTATGTATCAGCATGGACAAGTAGACATTAGAGCATTACAAAAAGTATTGGGACATGAATCAATTGCTACAACAGAGATTTACACTCATTTAAGTGAAGAACAAGTTAAAGATGCAATAGAAAGCAATCCTTTAGCTGATTTATAAGTATACTCAATAAAATACAATTGGTTCAACTATTATAAATTAAAAGATACACCTAATCAGGTGTATCTATTTCTTTTTCTGGATTTGTAAAATCATCTAGTCTCATTTCATAAGCTTTCATAGCAACATCTTCATATGCTAGATCTCCATCATAGCCTATTTCTTTTAAGAGTTTCTTTGTAAATAAAGGATTTACTGCTAAGAAAGGTCCTAAAAGATATGTTGCAATAAAATTATTAATTCTTATTATTTCATCCTTAGAAGTTTTGCTTATACCAGAACCTCTAATTACTTTAGCTTTAAATGGAATTTCTGAATCTTCTTTTAATGGGAAACTTTCAGTAAACTGACTTTTAAAACCAACTATTTGAATGTCTTCATATTCTGCAAGACAAAAAGCATTCCATCTTTTCATCATTTCTTGTTTTGCATAAGTGTCAAAAATGGCAAGACCTTCAATTTTATTCCCATTTTCTTCTAATATATAGTGTCCAAATAATTCAAATGAATTTCCTGTAGATAGAAAGAATTGACCTTCATCTATTTTCTTAATTAATTCTTTTCTATATGGTAATAATTTTTCTAAAACTATTTTTTGTGCTCTTTCTGATAAAGAACCAATATATACAAGAGATATATCTTCAGTTAAAAATTTTGGTTTTTCTTTTATATGAGTATAGATAAATTCCGCATTATCTTTTAGTGTTTCTTCTAAATATAGGACATTACCTAAATCTCCATATAAATTACAAAATTCAGGATATAATATTTCTATCTTCATTTTTCACCTTTTATACCTTTCGCATCTAATATCTTATCTCTTACCTTCCAAGCTAAGTCTTGTGCATATATATCGTATAATAAGAAAACAATATCAGAAGAATAATCTAATTCATTAGGTGTATCTAATTCATCTAATTCATAATGTAATTTTTCTTTTGGTATACCATCTAATAATGCTTTTAAATATACATCAACAGATCTTTGCCCTCCAATTATTACTTGGTTAACATTAGGATCATCAAATAGATTCCAGTCTGCATCATAATGCCACATAATAGTTTCAGATGCAATTCTGTTATCATCTTTATCATCTAATATAAGTATTACACTTTTAGTTCCAGGATAATCTTTTACATATTTAAAAACATTTGTACATGCAAATGAATTTTGTCCCTTTGTAAGATTTAAAATAAACTTTTTACCATCTTGTAATTCATATTCAGAGTATCTAGTTTTAACAATCTTTATATCTTTAATTGCTTCTGCAATTTCTTTTTCATCATGTCCTAATTCAGTTAGATATGCAATTAATGCAGCTTGATTATATTGATTAAACATTGATTCAGAAATTAATGGAAAATCATAGTTTTTACCATTTACACTTAAATTCATAGTTTCGTTTTCAAAGTTAATTGAATTTATTAAATAATCAGGATCAGGGTTTTTTAAATGCCCATTTGGACAATATATTTTACCAATATGATTTGTTTTAACATATTCAAATTCTAAATATTCAAAACATTCAGGACAAACCATGATATCTCTTATTCTATTGAATGGTTCTTTAGTATCATTTTCCTGTTTAGAAAAAGAATAATAAATCTTTTCATTTTCTTTTCCAATTCTGGAAGCAACAATGTCATCACCATTAACAATAATTTTAGTGTCTTTAGATATGCAATCAGTAAGAAGATCACTAATAAATTCAACATTAGCATTTCTTCTAATAGAATCTCTTAACATATTTGTTATTATTAAATAATCTAAATCAATATGTTCTAATAATATAGGCATATATCTTTCATCTAATTCAAGAACTGCATAATCATATTTAGTTTTACCTCTTAAATTACAACCTTTAATTAATGTAGTTACAATACCATCTTCAATATTAGCACCTTCTTTATTGTCTAAAACTTTATATCCTAAATTTTCCATTGCATCAACAATTAAATTAGTTACTGTAGTTTTACCATTAGTACCCGTTATTCCAACAATATGTTTTGGTTTCTCTAATCTTTCTAATAAGTCTGGATAAATTTTCATTGCTAATATTCCAGTTTTATGTGTAGAACGACCTTTAATCATTCTAGCAAAAATATCCGAAATTTTACCAATTATAATAGCTAAATAAAATCTCATAAATTATCTCCTTTAAGTGCTAAACTTCCTAATCTATTTAAAATATCTTTTGGTAAATTATATGGTGGAGAATATGCTAAGTCAAGATTAACTAAGTCATATGCATTCATACCTGCTTTTATCGCTGTTGCAGCAACATCAAGTCTTTTATCTACACCATTTTTTCCTAATGCTTGAATTCCTAATAATTTTTTATTAGTATTGTCAAAAAATGCTAGTAAGTATATAGCAGAAGAATCTTCAAAATGTGCTACATTATTTCTTTCTTCAATATATATTTTTAAAATATCTTGCTCGAAATTAACTTCTTTGTTATTAATTGTATAATATTTTTTTATTTCTCTTTCATTTAATCCAACTCTACCTAAGGTATATTCAAAACTCCTAAAAATTTCAGTCTTTATAGCTCCTGGATATTTTTCTAAATTAGATTTTTTAGTATATTCAGTTAAAATATTATCTGCTACAAATCTAGCCTGTCTTTGTACAACACCAGCCATTCCAAAAACCATATCTTTTTGACTAGTAAATTCCTTTGTTAATATAACATCGCCTAATGCATAAATATCTTTTATATTTGTTTTAAAATATTCATCAACAATTATATGTCCACATTTAGACTTTTCAATACTAGACCTTTCTATAAAGCTAACATTTGGCCTATTTCCAACAGTAACAATAATTAATTCTGTTAATAGTTTTTTAGAACTTAAATTTAATTCTATTTTATCACCAACAAGTTTAGCTGAAGTTAAATTTTCATTTATTAAAATATTAATCCTGTCTTTTATTTTTTCATTTAATATATTTACAATAGAAGAATCATACTGATTTAATATGTTTTTTTCTCTATCTATTAAATTAATATTATATCCTAGTTCTGCTAAAGACTCTGCTAATTCTAAACCTAGAACACCTGCACCAATGATAGTAATATCTTTAAAATTCTCAGAACTTAATTTCTTTTTTAATCTTTCTAAATTTGTTATATTTTTAAATATGAATATATTATCATTTAAATAGTTTAATTCTTTTAATTTTATTGCATCAGTTCCGGTAGAAATAACTAGTTTATCATAATTCATATTATAAATAGCACCAGAGCCTGTTTCCATAACTTTTATTTGTTTATTCTTTTCATCTAAATCTATAACTTCATTCATTAACTTTACTTGAATATTATATCTTTCTTGAAATTTTTCTATATTATTCAAATAAAGGCTTTCAGTATTAAACTCTTCTTCTAATGCATATGGCATAGAACAAGTTGATGGTGCTAAATGATAAGACTTATCAATAAGAACTATTTCAACATTCTTATTTTGTCTTCTTAGTCTTCTAGCTACAGTCATTCCACCTGCAACTCCTCCAATGATTACAATTCTCATATTATTCTCCTTCTTTGGTAGGTCTATTCCAATTTTTTATTATTCTTTCTCTAGATCTAGCAATTAATAGGTCATTTTCTTCTGTATCAACAGTTACAGTTGATCCTGCTGCTATATAAGAGTTTTTAGCAATTGTTACAGGTGCTACAATATTAACATTACAACCTATGAAAACATTGTCTTCAATTATAGATCTACTTTTATTTGCACCGTCATAATTAACAAAAACAACTCCACAACCTAAATTTATATTATCATGCAAGTCTGCATCACCAATATATGTTAAATGAGCAGCTTTAACTCCATTCCCCAAATTAGAATTTTTCACTTCAACAAAATTTCCAATTCTACAATCATTACCTATTATATTACCTGGTCTTAAATGCGACATAGGGCCTATTTTGTTGTTTTTACCAACAACTGAACTCTCTATGTTAGATGAGTCAATTATAGTCCCATTTCCTATTTTAGAGTCTTCAATTGTAGTAAAAGGTTTTATTTCAACATCATCACCTATTACAGTTTTACCTTTTAAAAAAACAAAAGGATGAATTATAGAATTCTTTCCTATAACTACATCCTTGTCTATATATGTATTTCTTTCATCTATTATTTTATAATCCATTAAAACCTCTTTTTCTTATTTATTTAAATTTTAAAGATTCTTCTACTGCTATCTTATCACATAATTCATTAAATTTGTTACCTGAATGACCTTTTACTTTATGAAATGTAACATTATGCTTATTAGTTTGTTCTAATAACTCTTTCCAAAGTTCAATGTTTTTTACATCTTCTTTTTTAGATGTCTTCCAATTATTTTTTTGCCAATTATCTATCCATTTTTCATTAAATGCTTTTTCTACATATGCACTATCAGTATAAATATCAACTTGCTCAGGTTTATCAACAGCTTTTAATCCTTCAATAACAGCAATTAATTCCATTTCATTATTAGTAGTTTCAGCTTTCCCACCTCTTATAATAATATTGTTCTTATTAAGTGGTATTACAGCAGCCCAACCTCCTGGTCCAGGATTTCCACTACATGCTCCATCAGTATAAATTCTCATATCTCTCCTCTAACTTAAATGCTTTTCATATATTTCAGCTATTTCATTAGCCATTTCAGTAATTTGTTTTTTATCATCACCTTCTAACATAACTCGTATTAATGGTTCTGTACCTGAAGGTCTAATAAGTATTCTTCCACCTGATTTTTCAATAATTTTTTCAATCTTTTTTATCGTTTTATTATTATTATTAATATTAATAAATTCATTTTTTCTATCTTTATTTACTTTTACATTAACTAATACTTGTGGCAGTATTGGTACTTGTTTTTTTAATTCAGATAGCGGACTATCATAGTGTTGTAATGCTGACAATAGTATTAATGCTGATTGTATTGCATCACCTGTATATCTATTTTTCATATAAATAACATGTCCTGATTGTTCACCACCATAGAAAGTATTTTGTTCTTCTAATGTTTCAGCAACATACTTGTCTCCAACCTTTGTTTGAAAAACTTCAAATCCTTTTTCTTTCATAAAATTAACAAATCCAATATTAGACATTATAGTTACAACTATTTTTTTATCTATTAATTTTTTTTCATTTAAAAATAGTGCTGAGATAGCCATTATTATGTCACCATCTAATACATTTCCTTTTTCATCTAATGCTATAAATCTATCACCATCACCATCAAAAACAATACCTAAATTATATTTGCCTTTGTTTTCTTTCTTCTTCATATACTTAGACAGTGTCTCTGGATGTACTGCTCCACATTTATCATTTATATTTATTCCATTTGGATTATTATTTAATACTTCAACTTTTGCTCCAAATAATTTTAAAACCTTTTCACCTATAAGATAATTTGAACCATTAGCAGCATCAATAACAATAGTTTTTCCTTTAAGATCTAAGTTTTTCTTATATTCTTTATGTAAAGATTTTATATATTTATCTACTAATTTTTCTTCATTTCTTATTTCACCTAATTTATCATGTGAAATAATTCTGGTAATTTCTTTTTCACCAAGAATATATTTTTCCATTTCTATTTCCATTGCATCACTTAGTTTTTTACCATTATGGAAAATTTTAAATCCATTATATTCATATGAATTATGTGATGCTGAAAGCATTATTGCTAAATCAAAATTATCATCTTGAGCTAAAAAAGATGTAGCTGGAGTTGGTACAACACCAAGTAAATGCGCATCACAACCCATTGATAAAACTCCTGATATTATACCAGATTCTAGCATATCTGATGATATTCTAGTATCTTTTCCTATTAGAACCTTTGGTTTTCTTCCTTTGTATTTTTCTTCTTCAATAAGTACTTCTATTG
>CAZMFV010000031.1:0-9925 GCA_964565695.1 uncultured Lachnospiraceae bacterium | reverse complement strand
AGTTATTTTAAGGAGGGTGAAATAATGAAATTAACAAACTTAAACATCGGAACAACTAGATTAGAAGGTCTAGATAAAATGTTCCCAGCACAAGAGATACTGATTCAATCAGGACAATTACATCAATATGCAGCAGGATTATTCGGATACAATAAGATTCCTTTAGGAGTTAAACACAGAATTGAAACTGTTATAAGGGATGTATTTGAAAGATATGGCATAATTGAGGTTGACCTACCCATTATTCACCCAAAAGAAATATGGGAAACTTCAGGAAGATGGCAAACATATATTGATGATGAAGTTATGTTATCAACTGAATCAAAAAGAGGAACTTTTGCTTTAGCACCAACAGCTGAAGAAGCAATTTCAGAATTTGCTAGGCAAAAATTAAATTCATATAAACAATTTCCAGTAATATATTATCAAATGAATGATAAATTCAGAAATGAAATCAGAAGTAGAGGATATCTTATGAGAGGTATTCAATTTACAATGATGGATGCATATTCTTTTGATACTAGACCTGAAAATGCAGAAATCTCATATGATAAAATACATGATGCATATACAGATGTTTTTAAAGAAATAGACCTAGATGTTTTACCAGTTGTAGCAGATAGTGGTGCAATGGGTGGAAGCAAATCTGAAGAATTCATGTTCTTATCAGAACTAGGTGAGGATACTATTTTATATAATGAAGAAAATAATATGGCATTAAATACAGAAATTTTAGAAATGGATAATTATGAAGACTTCTTAAAAGAAGAATATGGAATAGAAGATCTTTCTAATTTTAAAGAAGTAAAAGCAGCAGAATTAGGACATGTATTTAATTTAGGGACATTCTATTCTGATTCTATGAATTTACAATTTACTGATAGAGATGAAAAAAACAAACCTATGTATATGGGTTGTTATGGAATTGGAGTTTCTAGAATGGTTGCAGTTATTTATGAAAACAGCATATTAAAAGAAGGTGATAATATTAAAGGTATATCACTTCCATTAACAGTAGCACCATATTTTACTCAAATTATTTATTCTAATAATAAGAAAGATGAAGCTAATGAATTATATGAAGAGTTAATAAATAATAATATTCCTGTTTTACTAGATGATAGAGAAGATAAAAAATTAGGAATGGGTGCAAAAATAAATGATGTTAAAACTTTAGGAACACCTTTTGTAACAATCTTAGGTAGTAAAGTTGAAGAAGGTCATGTAGAATTTGAATACATCAAAACAGGAGAGAAATATATTTTACCAAAAGAAATATATTTAAATACTTTAAAAGACATTTCTATAAATAGAAAATTTAATGCTAACAATATAGAAAAATATAAAGTGTAAAATATAAAGTTACAAAATATAGTTGCAAAATATAGTTGCAAAATTATCTGAAAATAAAAAAAGAGTTGTTATACAACTCTTTTTTCTTTTTTATTTTTTTATTATTTTCTTATTTCTATAATTTTTATGTTGTTAGATTGTTATTTTATAGTTTTTTATTTTATTGCTTATTATTCGTTCTTTATTACTTAAGCAATAAATGATCTTATTGCTCTAAATTCTTTTTTTGCTTCACTATACTCTTTCCTTTTATCATTATATGCTTCTATTGCATCTTTTAAATATTTTGGAGTATCTTTAATTTCTTCTCTACTTGTTAAAAAACCTTTTGTATACATTGCATGATATTCTTTTTTAGAATCGCTTTTAGATTTTTCTGAAATTTTATAATGTTTATATGCTTTTTTAAATCTTTCAATTTCATTAAATAAATGTTTTGTGTAAACACCTAAATCATATAATTCATATTCTGCTTCATCTTTAACCATTTTAACTAATGCTTTAAAAACTCTCTTATCAATCTTTTTATTTAATCTAGCTTTTTTCATTTCAACTAAAACATCTAACTTACTTGCTCTTTTAAATGGGTCTTCATTTAATAAGTGTTCATACATATTCGCAACAGAGATTACCTTAGCTTCAAATGGGATTTGATTAGCTTTTAAGCCCTGTGGGAAACCACTTCCATCTAATTCTTCGTGATGGTAATATGGGCCTGCTAAAAACCTTCTTAGAGTGTTTTCTTTTCTACACATATTAAAACCAATTTCACAATGTTTCTTATATTCTTCAAACTCTTCTTCTGTTAAGTCCTTTTTGTTTTTCTTAGCAATATGTGGTGGAATATATAATTTACCAATATCATGAATATATGCACAAGTAGCGATATATTCAATATAGTTTTGATTTAAATTTAAATAATTACATATTTTATTTGAAATATTTGCTACATTTTCAGAATGCTTACTTAGTCTAGCATCTAAAGAATCTAATAAAGATATTTGATATCTTACATCTTTATCTAAATTGTATACCTTTAAAACATCTGTTGTATAAAGATCAAATTTTCTTTTAATTCTGTCTTGCATTTCTTCTATATCTTTCATAATATCTTTCTCTTTCTTTTTTTCTTATCATTATATTTAATCATTTTAATTGTCTTAATTATTTTAGCCATTTTTTTCTCTTATAAAGAAACTTCTTATTCTATCAAAAATTTTCTTAAAGAAGTTAATCTTTTTTTCCTCTATTAAATACACATCTTCTTTTATTTTCTCAAATTCTTTTTCAGTTTTTATAACTTTCTTCTTGTCTTCCTCGTCTTCTTTATCTTTATTAAAATTTATATCCGAAGAATTTTCTTCATTAATTTCTTTTATAGCTTTTTTAATATCTCTTTTCTTTTTAGGATCACATAGATAATTTATATATATCATTGCAATAAGTTGTCTTGTTTTAGTTTTTAATTTCATTTCTTCTAATGTTAAATCATGATCAAGTTCAGGAACATATTCTTCAGACTTATTTTTTTCCCAAAACAATATTAATTCTGAAGGAATTTTTTTAACTAATTCCTCGTCAGTATTTTCTAAAATATTTAATAATTCACTTAATGCTTCTTGATATTCCTTGGTTGCCATACTCTCCTTCTTAATATTTAATTATTGGATTTGGTTTCTTAATTTTTCTGTTTGTAAATACAAATGCTTTTGATAAATATTTTTTAGCTTCTTCAACTTTTTCTAAGTCATTTGAATGAATGGTTGCTAATAGTTTGTCATTTACCTTGTCACCCACTTTTACATTTAAAACAATGCCTGATAAATAGTCAATTTCATCATCTTTTTGCATCCTACCTGTTCCTAATGCAAATGCTGATTTAGCAATTTCCATTGCATCAACTTCTTTAACCCAAAGATCTTCTTTAATATTTTCAATATTATATGGAATAATATGTTTTGCTTCATTAAATTTTTCTTTTATAAGATATTCAGTTTCACCACCATGTGCTTCTACCATTTCTATAAATTTATTATATGCACTTCCATTTTGTAAAACTTCTTTCATTTTCTTTGTTGCTTCTTCTCTAGTAAAGTTATTACTCATAATCTTACTTCCCAATGCATATGTTACAGCTAAAACATCTTCTATTTGTCTTCCTTTTAATACTTCAAGACTTTCTCTTACCTCTAATAAATTTCCTACAGAATAACCTAATGGTTCATCCATTCTTGTCATAACAGCATCTATTTTAATATCATCTGTAGCTAAACTTTTCATTGTATTATATAGTGCTTCTGCATCTTTTTTATTTTTCATAAAAGCACCACTACCACATGTTACATCTAATACTATATTATTTGCTCCAGATGCTAGTTTTTTTGACATAATACTACTTGCAATTAAGGCAAGAGAATCTGTACTTCCTATGCTATCTCTTAATGCATAAATTTTTTTATCTGCTGGTGCTAAATTATCTGTTTGTGCTGTTAATGATATTCCAGTTTCCTCAATATTATTTTTTATATTTTCCATGCTTTGAAAAATATTATATCCCTTAAGTGCTTCTAGTTTATCTGCTGTACCTCCAGTATATCCGAAGTCCTCTTCCAGACATTTTCCCGTACCTTATATCCTAAAGCTGCAAGAAGTGGCATAAGTATAAGTGTTATCTTATCACCAACTCCTCCTGTACTATGTTTGTCTACTATTTCATTAGCAACATCCGAGAAGTCTATAACTTCACCAGAATTAGTCATTGCATTGGTTAGATCTTGTATTTCTTCAAGATTTAAACCATTTATGCTTATTGCAGTAAGTAAAGAAGAAGCTTGATAGTCAGGAATTAAATCTTTTGTATAAGACTCAACAAAAAATTCTATTTCTTCCCTACTTAAAACTTCTTTTCTAATTTTTTTCTCAATTATATTTTTAATATTCATTTTTTCCTTTGTATCTCTTTTTATTCTCTTATCTTTTTGCTTTAATTCTATTACCATCACTATCTAAATGTACAAATGTTTTTCTATGTATTGGTGATAATCCCTTTTCTTTTAATGCATCATAATGTCCCTTTGTTCCATAACCCTTATGTTTTTCAAAGTCATAACCTGGATATTTTTCTCCATATTCTTTCATGATTCTATCTCTAGTAACTTTTGCAAGTATAGATGCACAAGCTATTGAGTAAACATTTAAATCTCCTTTATTTATTGATTCGTATGGAATATTTAATGTATTAACATTATCTAATGCATCAATTAAAATATATTCTGGTTTAATTTCTAAACCTTCAACTGCCTTTGTTAAAGCTTTTTTAGTTGCTTCTAAAATATTTATTTCATCTATCTCTTCATTTTCCACTATACCTACAGAATATGATATTGCTTCATTTGTAATAATTTCAAAAAGTTCTTCTCTTCTTTTCTCACTTAGTTTTTTAGAGTCATTCACTCTTTCTATTTTAGAGTTTTCTGGCATAATACAGGCAGCAACTACTACCGGACCAGCTAAAGGTCCTCTTCCTGCTTCATCTATTCCAGCTATTAATTTTATATTTTTATCTTTTCTTATCTTATTTTCAATTGCTTTTAAATGTTCAATTCTTAATTCTTCATCATTCATATTTGTTTTTTTCTAATTCCTTCATTTCAGAATAACGATATGTAAATGTCCCATCTTGTCTCTTATATCCCTTTGTATACACTATTTCTAAATCATCATAATTAACAAAAAGATTTGTATTAGGTTCCTTTACTTTTTGTGGCAATAATAATTCATCTAAACTTTCCTTTGTTAAGAATCTCCAAAGCCCTGAATCTGAATTTATACCTAATCCTTCTAATTGAATTCTCATATCATTTGTTAATTCATATCCAGGTAATTCTGTTCCTTCAGGATTAAAAGAATATTTATCATAAATATCTTCTATTTTAGGATAAATCATAGATAGATTTGAATAAATATTGAAATTATTATTTCTATTAACAGCTCTCATTCCAAAATATATTGAAGTACTTGTTAGTATAATTAAAACTAATACTGTAATAGTTAATGCAATTAAAGTTATTCCACTTTTTTTCATATAATCCTCTTTAAATATTTTTTACTAATTATATTATATGTCTTATAAATTGTTTTTTCCATAGAACTATGAAATTTGTTTATACTACCATTGATTACTTATTCTTTATCTCCTATAATAGTATGAATAGAAATGGAAGTGTAAATGAAAAAGAAGTATTTATTTGGAGTTAATAATTTTAGTGGAGTTCATGTAGAAGGATTAAAGAACAGTATCTATGATGTAAAAGAAGTATTTAATCATATAGATGTATTAGAGGAAGAGCAAAAAGAAGAAGACAATATTATTGCTAAAAACTTTAATACAGTTGTTGATATAAATAAAAGGGTGTTTGATTATTCTGACAATGTAATAAAGAATGGATATATCCCTTTATTAGTTGGTGGTGATCATTCTATTGCAATAGGAAGTATTAGTGCAAGCTCTAATAATTATGAAAATATTGGAGTATTATGGATTGATGCACATTCAGATATAAATACAGAAGCATCTACAGTATCAAAAAATATACATGGTATGCCGATTTCATATCTTCTTGGATATGGTAATGATGATCTTGCTAAAATTGGTGACTTCAAACCAAAGATTCGTGCAGAAAATATTATATATTTTGGATTAAGAGATGTTGAACCACAAGAAAAAGAATTAATTAAAAATCTACATATTAAGGCATATTATTTTGATGAAATTAAAGAAAATGGATTTGAAGCTTCTTTTGAAAAAGCATTAAAAGATATTAGTCATTGTAATAACTTACATATTCAATTAGATTTAGATTCTATGAGTCCAGAGCAATATCCAGCAGTATCTGTTCCTGTTAAAGATGGTTTTACTAGAAATGAAATTATGCATATCTTAAATAAGATAAGAAAGAATGAAAATATTGTTGCAATAGACATAGTAGAATATAATAAGACAAGAGATTTAAATGGAGACTCTTTAAAATTCTTAATTGAAATGATTAATAAATTAATTGATTAATTTATACTAAAAAGATATTAATAATTTAAAACACAATAAAGATTTAAGCAAATAAAAACAAACAATATATTTAAATAAAAAAGAAAACACTTTTATAAGTGTTTTTTCATTTTTCGTTTTTTTATTTCATCTTTTTTATTATTTGTTTTTATATACTTTATTTTACTAATTTTATTATCAATATTCTACATTCATTAAATGAAGAGCTTTTGCTGGTAATGTCTGTCCAGCCATTTGTCTGTCTTTTGATTCTATAATATTAGTTATTTCATCTGGATTAATTTTTCCTAATCCTACATCTAATATTGTTCCTGCTATTATTCTAACCATATTATATAAGAAGCCTGAGCCTTTTAGTTCAATATATATTCTTGTTCTTCCATCATTTGGATCAATTACTTCTTTTACATTTGCTTCATATATTGTTCTAATACTATTTTTTGTAGATGTTCCAGATGTTTTAAATGCAGAAAAATCATGTTCACCTTCAAATTGTTTTATTGCTCTTTGCATATTTTCTATATTAAGTTTTGAATAATAAAAATATTCAAAATTATTAGTAAGAGCTGATTCTGTGCTTGAGTTATTTATAATATATCTATATGTTCTACTTTTTGCATGATATCTGCTATGAAAATCTTCAGGCATTTCTTCAGCATTTTTTATAATTATTTGATTTTTTAATTTTGCATTTAATGCAACAGGATATTTATCAACTGGAAATTCAGATTTAGTACGAAAATTAGCTACTTGATTATATGCATGAACATTTGCATCTGTTCTTCCAGCACCTATAAGTTCAACTTCTTCACCAGTTATATCAAATATAGCCTTTTCAATTCTTCCTTGAATATTTAATTTATTCTTTTGTTTCTGCCAACCACTAAAATATATTCCATTATATTCTATAGTTAATTTAATATTCATAAATATCTTTCTGTTTTATTATTTTACATTTATTTTATATATTTTGTTTTATTTTATGTTTTTTAAAATTAATTCATTAATCATTTGAGGATTACCCTTTCCTCTTGTTGCCTTCATTACTTGACCAACTAAAAAGCCTAATGCTCTATCTTTTCCATCTTTATAGTCTTCTACAGATTGAGTATTGTTTTCTAGTACTTCTAATATTATTTTTTCTAATTCATCTGAATCTGAAATTTGAATTAAACCTTCTTCTTCAACAATTAATTTAGGACTCTTATTTGTTTCAAATAATATTTCCATAACCTTTTTAGCTGTCTTACTATTTAGCACTTTTGAATTTATAAGACCTATAAACTCAACAAAGTTATCAACAGATATGGGTAGTTCTTTAGGATCTAATAATTCATCATTCATTAATCTAGCAAGATCTGACATCATCCAATTAGCTACTTCATGAACTGATTCTGTTTTAGAAATGCTTTCTTCAAAAAAGTCTATATAGTATTTGTCAGAAAATATAAATATTAATTGTTTATCAGTTAAATTATATTTTTCTATAAATCTTTTTCTTTTCACATCAGGAAGTTCTGGTAAATCTTCTTTAATTTTTTGTATTCTATCTTCAGTTATTTTAAGATATGGAAGATCTGATTCAGGGAAATATCTATAATCAGTCATATTCTCCTTTGTTCTCATAAGATAAGTCTTACCTTCAACATCATCCCATCCCAAAGTTTCTTGTTCTACAATTCCACCTGATTCTAATATTGAAATCTGTCTAGATTTTTCATATTCAATTGCTCTTTTAATTGACCTAAAAGAATTCATATTTTTTATTTCAGCACGATTACCAAATTCTTCACCATCTTTATTTACTGAAATATTTATATCTGCTCTAAATTCTCCCTCTTCCATCCTTGCATCTGTAACATCAATATATGTAAGTATTTCTCTAATCTTTTCTAAGAATTCAGCAGCTTCATCAGATGTTGACATATCAGGTTCTGATATTATCTCTATTAAAGGAATACTTGAACGATTAAAATCTAAAAGCATACCTCTACCAAATTGATCATATGTAACTTTAGCAGTATCTTCTTCTATTTGTAATCTATTTATTCTTATGTTTTTACCACTGTCTAAAGTAATATATCCATTTTTAGCAATTGGATTATCTACATCTTGTGTTATTTGATAACCCTTTGCTAAATCTGCATAAAAATAGTTTTTTCTATCATGCTTACTATTTTCTTGTATGTCACAATTTAATGCTAGACTTGCTTTAATTGCATAATTTAAAACTTCTTCATTAAGTTTAGGTATGGCTCCCGGAAGTCCCATACATACAGGACATATATTTGTATTTATTTCATCAAAAGAACCTACCTTACAATTACAAAATGCCTTTGTATTTGTTGAAAGTTCAGTATGTACTTCTATTCCTATTACTAAATTATATTTATCCATATCTACCTTTATATTATTTAATCTTTACTGCTATTTATCTTCTTTTTCTTTTTTAACTTTTTCTGCTTCTTTCTTTTCAGCTTTAGCCTTTTTCTTAGCTTCTTCACTTGGTGTATTCCAAGAATAGTAATCACATGTTCCCGTATTATTAGGCTTATTATTTTCACAAACATAATATTTAGCGCCTCTTTTAGATTTTCTTACATGTATTACTCCACCACAATTAGGGCATTTTTCATCAATAGTAACAACTATAGCCTTTGTATTCTTACATTCAGGGAATCCTGAACATGCTAGGAATTTACCAAATCTACCATATTTAAATACCATTGGTTTACCACAAAGATCACAAACTTCATCAGAAACTTCATCTTGTATTTCAATTTTCTCCATAGTTTCTTTAGCTTTTTCTAATTGTTTTCCAAATGGACCATAGAAGTCATTTATCAGTTGTTTCCAAGGAATATCACCTTCAGCAACATTGTCTAAGTCTTCTTCAATTTTTGCAGTGAATTTTGCATCAACTATATTATTAAAATTTTCAACAAGTAAATTATTAACTATATCTCCTAATTCAGTTGGTACAAGATATCTTTTTTCTCTTTTAACATATCTTCTAGTTGTTATAGTAGAGATTGTAGGAGCATATGTACTTGGCCTTCCAATTCCATTTTCTTCTAACACTTTTACAAGACTTGCTTCTGTATATCTTGGTGGTGGTGTTGTAAAAGATTGAATTGGATCAAATTTTATAAGTTCTGCTATATCTCCTTCTTTAAGATTAGGGAAATCAGTGAAATCACCTTCCTCTTCTTCATCAATATTATATACTGATAAGAATCCTGGGAATTTAATAGTTTGTCCAGATGATCTAAATTCATATCCATTTACATCAAATTTAATTCTAATTGTGTCATAAACAGCTGAAGCCATTTGGCTTGCAATAAATCTCTTATATATTAATGAATACAATTTATATTGATCTGGTTTTAAGAATTCTTTAATACTCTCTGGATCTATATCTGGATATGTTGGTCTTATGGCTTCATGAGCATCTTGTGAATCTTTCTTTTGTCTATAATATCTATTTTCATAAAATTCTTTTCCAAA
>CAZMFV010000030.1:1074-10456 GCA_964565695.1 uncultured Lachnospiraceae bacterium | reverse complement strand
TGAAAACAAAACTGAAGTTGAAGATACAAAAAAAACAGAAGAAGTTGATGAAAAGAAAGATAAGGTAGAAAAAGCTGAAGAATCAGATGTAGATGAGACAGAAGAAACTATGGAGATTATTACAGTAAAAATAAAGAAAAATGTAAGTGGAAGATATATGCCTTTAATATTCTCAGCTGAAAAACATAGTTTTAAGAAAGACGCTGAAATAGAAATTCTTGATGAAAAAGCTTTATGGAAAAAAGTTAGAGACAATACTTCTGAAGCATGGGTTTTAAGTATTGACTTAGAATAAATAATAGTTTGGGGTAGAAAGATGATATGTTATATATCAATTTTGCCTACCTAATAGGAACATATATAGGGGTTTACTTTAATGTAAAACCTCTTTTTTTTATACTTTTTATTGCTGTCTTTTTAATATATTTTTTAATTTATAAAAGTAAAAGAAAAATGTTGAAGATTCTTCTTTTTATTCTTTTTTTTATACTAGCAATTATTAGAGTAGATTATATAAAAAAGATTAGGAGTGAATTTTTAAATATTAATTCAAGTCAAAATCTATATATTATTAAAATCCTTAGTAAAGAAAAGAAAGAATATTCAAATGTATATATAGCTAAAATAGAAGTAAAAAATAATAGTAAGAAAAAGAATAACAATAAAGATAATAGCAATAATAATAAAGAACTAAATTTTATAAAATATTTTAATAAAAATTTTAAAATAGAATTTAAAAGTAAAGAAAATTTAAACTTAACAAAAAGATATATAGTTCATGGTAATATTGAATTATTTAATGAAGAATATAACTTTAAAGGTTTTAATAGTAGAAAACATTATTATTCTAAAGGAATAGATTTTAAATTCAATTTAGCTGATGATGAAATTCAAATAGTAGAGAATACAAGAAATTCTAATAGCGATTATTTAATTTTATTTAAAGAAAAACTTACTAATGAAATTAATGATTATATTAAAAACAATGATATTTTTAATGCATTATTTTTAGGTAATAAAAACTATTTAGATGAAGAATTAATATCTGATTTTAAAGAATTAAATATTTACCATATTCTTGCAATGTCAGGAATGCATATTGGGACATTAGTTTTAGTACTTAATTTTATTTTTAATAAAAGCAAAATTAAGATAAGATTTAGAATTAAAAAGTTTATAAAGATAATGGTTTTGATACTTTATATGATGCTTGTTGGAATATCATCATCAGTATCTAGAGCTGTTTTAATAGTAATAATATCTTTAGTATTTGAAGAATTTAATATTAGATATGGTTTTGTTAATTCTATATTTTTGAGCATATTTATAATACTGATAATAAATCCATATACAATATATAATCCGGCCTTCTATCTTTCATATATTGCTACTATTTCTATCTACTTCTTTTTAAATATAGAAAAGAATTTAAAACTATTTGTAAGATTCGTTCATAAATTAGGTGTAGATAAATCATATAACTGGCAAGAAAGAGATAGTTTAATTAGATTAGAAGAAAGGCAAAGAAGTAGAAAAAAGTTTAAAAATACAAATAAGTTGAAGAATACAAAAAAGAGTATAGATAAAAATAATAATACAAGTACGAATAAAAATAAAATCAGAAGACCATATATTAAAAGATTTTTAAATATAGTTTTTTATAATCTATATATTTCTGTAGTTGTATATATAAGTCTATTTCCATTACTAATATATTTCTTTGGTGAGATAAGTGTAAATTTCTTTTTAGCTAATCTATTAATTGCACCAATATTTCCCATACTTATGTTTTTAGGTTTTACTTTCATTATTTTATTAACAATGTATTGTATTATATCTACAAAGATTTTGCTCTTTTTAATTAGTAGATTATCTGAAATTATAGATACACTAATAAATATTTTTTTGAAATTAGTTGATTTTTCTAAACTAGGTAGAGATAGTAATTTGCAGTATTTTAAACAAACTAATCTTTTATTTGTAATATCATACTATATTATGCTATTTCTATTTTTTTATTCATTTTCTTCAAATAGAATATTTAAAAATAGGAGTGAATATATAAATAATGGTATAAATAAAATCAAAAGAATCTTTGACAAACAAAAAATACTGATAATAACTATAATAATCATTCTTTTGTTTTCTAATATCTTTTTAGATATTTTAGAATTAGATGGAAAATTTAAGATATCTTTTATCTATGTAGGACAAGGTGATTCTAGTCTTATTACAACACCTAGTAATAGGACAATACTTATAGACACTGGTGATAACTCTTACTTTGACAATGGGAATGAAATTAGAAGATATATATTTGCTAGAGGAAAGAAAAGTATAGATCATTTATTTATCTCTCATTTTGACTCAGATCATATTGGAGGTGTATATACATTGATTGAGGGTATAAAAATAAAAAAGATATACATTCCTAAATATATAGGCTCCTATTTAGAAAAAGAGATAGCAGATAAATATGGAAGTATTAATAATGAAGTTATTGATAGACTAAAAGAAGAGTTAAGTAATAAAGAAAATAGTAAAACTAAGACAAATTATTTAGAGGAATTTTTAAATTATTATGAATTAAAATTAAAAGCAGAATCGAAAGATATAGAATTAATAGAACTAGAAAGAGGTAATATAATCAATATAGATAAATATACTGATATAGCAGTTCTTTTTCCAACAAAGGATTTGATAAAGAAGAATTTAAGTAATAATAATTCACTTGTATTTAAGGTAAATTGTAAAAATAAAAAGAAAAATAAAATCTTTTCTATTCTTTATACTGGAGATATAGAGAAAGAAGCTATATTAGAATTACTAAAATATGATAAAAGTAATAGGGATGCTTTAAATATATTTGCATTAAAATCAGATATATTAAAAATTCCTCATCATGGTTCTAAATCATCTTTTAATGAGGAACTTATAAGAATAATTAATCCTAAAATTGCAATAATATCTGCTGGGAAAAATAATATATACAGACATCCACATAGAGAAGTATTAGATTTGTTAAAAGAAATTAAAACTAAAATTTATAGAACAGATATTGATGGAGAGATATATTTGGAAGAAAAGACAATATTTTCTTATTGAAAAAGATTGACTTCTGTATTATAGTAAATGATAGAAATAAGAGTAAAAAGAGGAAATATGTTCGGACAAGATATAGGAATAGACTTAGGTACAGCAACTGTAATTGCATATGTTAAAGGTAAGGGAATAGTTTTAAGAGAACCTTCAGTTGTTGCTATTAATAAGAAAACTGATGAGGTTTTAGCTGTGGGTCATGAAGCTAGAAGAATGATTGGAAGAACACCAGAAAATATAATAGCTATAAAACCACTAGAAGGTGGAATTATCTCTGATTATAAATATACTGAAAAAATGCTAAGAGCATTTCTTAAAAAGATATCTAAGGGAAGTTTATTCCCACCAAAGGTAATGGTATGTGTTCCATCTACTATTACTGAAGTAGAGAAAAAAGCAGTTGTTGATGTTATATCATCAGCAGGTGCTAAGAAAGTATACTTAATACAAGAACCTATAGCTGCAGCAATTGGTGCAGGATTAGATATTTCTAAACCATATGGCAATGTTATTATAGATGTTGGTGGTGGAACTACAGACATAGCAGTTATAGCATTAGATGGTGCAGTTGTTAGTAAATCAGTTAAGATAGCGGGAGATAATTTTGATGATGCAATACTTCAATATGTAAAGAAAAAATTTAATTTAGTTATTGGTGATATTACTGCTGAAGAAGTTAAAAAGACAATTGGAACAGTAACAGCTAATAATGGCAATAAGGAAATGGAAATAACAGGAAGGGATCTAATAACAGGTCTACCTAAAACAGCTATTATTACATCAAAAGACATGCATGAAGCATTATCAGGATTAGCTTTAGAAATAATAGAAGAATTTAGACAATTATTAGAAATAACACCACCTGAATTAGTTGCAGATATTTCAACTAAGGGAATTTATATGACTGGTGGTGGAGCTCTTATAGAAGGAATTGATAAATTATTTACAAAAGAAACAGGAATAAATGTTATAGTTGCAGAAGATGCATTATCTTGTGTTGCAGTTGGAACTGGTAAGGCCTTAGAAAAGATAGAACCAGAAGATGGCAGCTTTTCATTTAAAAGGAAATAAATATATGGAAAATGAAAATATGAACTATAATTTAGATAGTGCTTCAACTATCTTTGCCTTAGGTAGAAAAGAAGGACGAGGGTATAATATTCGTCTATCAATATCATTATATGAAGAAATAAAAAAGGATATTTTAGAAAAGGCTTTAAAAGAAACAATGAAAAAATATCCGTATTTTTTTGTTAGATTTATTAAAAATAAAAATGATTTAATTGCTGAGATTATTAAAGGTAAACAAAGAGTAGAAGAAAAAACTGATCTTTCTAGTTTAAGTTTTCAAGATGCTTGTGGTGATTGTGAAGCATTAATTTCATATAATGATAAAAACATTGTTTTTGAATATTCACATGCAATTTCAGATGCTAAAGGTGGTATCCACTTTTTACTAAGTCTTGTTATAGATTATCTTCATTTGAGATATAATGATGAAAAGATTATAAATAGTATAGAACATATACCAATTTCTGAGCAATTAGAAGATGGATATAAGGTTCATTCTAAAGGTTTTAATACAATACAAAGAAAAGGAGCTGCATATAAATTTAAGGGTACTCCTGAACTTGGTAATTTAATTAATGTGAATTCATATTATTTATCAACAGAAGAAATCAAAAAACTAGCTAAGGAATATGAAGTTAGTTTAAATGCTCTTATAGTAGGATTAATGTCTATGGCAGTATTAAGAGTTCAAAAAGAAGGCAATCATAGTTTAAAGAAAAAAGTTAGAATCAATGTACCTGTTAATCTTCGTGCAAGATTTAAAAGCAATACATTAAGAAATTTTATTTTAAATGTATATCCTGAAATAAAGCCCAAAAAAGAAGATATGGGATTATTAGAAATAAGCAAGAAAATCCATGAATATGTAAAAAAACATACTGATATAGAATTACTGGCTGGTAGATGTGCATCATCAAATAAAATCTTTGATACAAATTTTATTAAAATGGTTCCACTATCTATTAAAAAAGCTTTTATACAATTAGGTTTTAATATACATTCTAGAAGCACTATGACTTTTTCTAATATAGGAATAATTCCTTTTGATGAAGAGATGGATAAATATATCTCAGATTTTGAAGTTATATTTAGTGCTAAACCTGGTGCTCCATATAGTGGAACAATAACCAGTTTTAAAGATATAACTAAAATAACTTTATTAAGAACAATAAAAGAATCATTATTAGAAGATAAATTTAAAGAAGTATTAAAAGAAGTAGAGATAAATTACAAAACCACTTTATCGTAAAGCATTAAACTAATATATATTATATTTTTTATAAAATGAACAGGAAAGATAGCGTTTAATTACTATCTTTTATTTATGTATTAGATAAAATATTTTTGTTGGAAATAATAAAATTTATAATATATAATAACTATAGATTGCAATAAAAAACATAATCATCAATGTAAAAACGATTATAAATATAACTTTTTATTAGGAGGAAATATGTACTATAAAAAGGGAATATCATTAATTGCACTAGTAATAACAATTATAATTTTATTAGTGTTAGCAGGAATAACTATAACACTTACCATAGGACCTGATGGTATGCTAGAAAAAGCGAGAGGTTCAAAGTTGGATTCACGATATGCTTCTATAATGGATAAGGTAAAGGTGAGAGAAACTGATTTAGCTATGGCTTTTGCTAGAGGAGAAGAAGGGGAACATCATTCTAATTTTATATCCAGGCTTAAATCTGAAGGTCTTATAGAGGATGATGATTATCATTCTGATAATTATAGAACGCTTTATATAGGTAAAACAGGAGAGAACACATATAAATATATAATCGACATTATGGATGGTACAATTGATGGTAAAAAGATATCTGATGCAATAGAAGCATTACCAGATGCTTCCAAACCTGGAAAGGAATATCTTAAAAATATGGTATTACTTTTTGAAACATATAGTAATAATGAAGAGGTTGTATTACCTATAAGTAATACTCAAAATCTAACAATTAATTGGGACCTTGATGATGAAAATTCTGTGGCTGAGCCTGCTAATAAAACCCAAAATCCTACTCATTTGTATCAAAATTCTGGACTTCATAAAGTTCAAATAATAGGTGAAGCAGAACCAGGAACAAGTATAGGTGGATTACCTGAATGGGAATATGATAATGACTCATATATAAACGACCATATAATTGGTATTGAAGTATGGGGAGAAAATAATTTTGAAAAAATACATTCATTTGGTGAAAATATACATGGAGAAATTCCGTTACCAAGTATTAATAGTTTCAAGTATGTAACTGAATTTAAAAGAACATTTCAAAGAGAAATACATATGGTATCTGAAGTTGAAGAAGATGTAAAATATGAATATGCTGTGAATTTGTCAAATGATGATGTTAACTTTGAAAGTTGTATTGCATATTATGAGCCAGAATTAGTTATACCGAAAAACTTTTTTGCGAATGCTCCTAAAGTGAAGCATATGGATTTAGTTTTTTCAGGAAGAACAGATCTTGAAAAAATACCTAAAGATTTATTTTTAAATCTACCAAATGCTAAAACTTTTAAAAGAACTTTTGCATATTGCTTTGAGTTAGAAACTAGACTAACTAATGATTTTTTTAAAAACTCAACAGAAGTAGAGTCTTTTGAAGGAACATTTTTTGACTGCTCAAGTATAACTGGAAGTATACCTGAAAAAATATTTGAAAAGACTACTAAAGTTATAAGTTTTAAAGAAGTTTTTGCAGGTTGTTATAGTCTAACTGGCAATTTCCCTGAAAAATTGTTTGAAAATTGTACTAAAGTGGAATCTTTTGAAGGAACATTTTCAGAATGTAGTTCAATAACTGGAGGGATTCCTGAAAAGTTATTTACTAATTGCCCAGATGTATTAACTTTTGAAAAAACTTTTAATAGATGTGATGAATTAGATGGTATTTTACCAACTAACTTATTTGACAGTAATCTAAAAGCTACTAATTTTGAAAAAACTTTTTATTTTTGTAGAGAATTAAAAGGAACTGCTCCAAGATTATGGGAAAGAGGCAATTTGACTGGTTGGTATAGCTGTTATTTCCAGTGTCTAAGCTTAGATAATTACCATACAGAAATATTTGGAGGATGGAAATAAAGTTTACTAAACATTAAGAAAAACTCTTTAGAAAGTAATAATATATGAAAGTATCATTTTATACATTAGGTTGTAAAGTAAATCAATATGAAACAAATGCAATAACACAGAAGTTTGAAGCTTCTGGTTTTGCTGTTGTGCCTTGGGGTGAATTTGCTGATATCTTTGTTATAAATACATGTACAGTAACTAATATGGCTGATAGAAAGTCTAGACAAATATTAAGAAGACCTAAAAAGATAAATAAAGATGCAATTGTAGTTGCAATGGGATGTTATGTTCAAGCAGATAAATTAAACTTAGAAAAAGATCTGAATTTAGATATTGCAGTTGGAACAGATGACAAGGAAGATGTAGTAGGATTAATAAGAAAGTATTTAGCAAAAAATAAAAATATAAATACAAATATAAATACAAATAAAAAAAATAATGTAAGAGAAGACGATGCTTCTAAATCTAATAATTTCTCTTTTAAATATAAAGTTAGTGATATAATGAATAAATGTGAATTTACAGAACTAGGTATTACTGAATATACAGAAACTAATAGAGCATATATAAAGGTTCAAGATGGTTGTGAGCAATACTGCACATATTGTATTATTCCATATGTTAGAGGAAGAATTAGAAGTAGAACTAAAGAAAATATCATCCAAGAAGTTGAAGCTTTAGTTGCAAAAGATATTAAAGAGGTTGTTATTACAGGAATTCATGTTGCATCATATGGAAAAGACTTTAAAAATGAATATAGATTAATAGATTTAATTGAAGATTTGAATCAAGTTGATGGACTAGAAAGAATAAGATTAAGTTCGATTGAACCAACATATTTTACTGATGATGTATTAAAAAGAATGCAACAAACAGACAAATTATGTAATCATTTTCATTTATCATTACAATCTGCATCTAATAATGTTTTGAAAAAAATGAATAGAAAATACACTGTAGAAGAATATACTAAAATTGTAGGGAAATTAAGAGAGACTTTTAATGATGTGATACTTACTACAGATATTATTGTTGGATTTCCTGGTGAAACAGAAGAAGACTTTAATACAACATATGAAAATTTAAAAGAGTTGAAATTTTATAAAATACATGTATTTAAATATTCTAGAAGAAAAGGAACTGTTGCTGATTCTATGAAGGAACAAGTAGATGGATCTATAAAGAATAAAAGAAGTGATATTATTTTAGAATTATCAGATAAATATATGGAAGAACATATGTTGGAATACATAGATAAGAAAGTTGAAGTTTTGTTTGAAGAAGTAAAAGATAATTATTTAATAGGACATACTTCAAATTATATAATGATATCAGTTGACATTGAAACAATAGATACTGATATAAATATTAATGAATATATAAATGAAATAAAGAAAGTTAGAATTAATAAATATAAAGATCTTAAATTAATTGGGAAAATAGTAGATAAAGAGAGTTAATGTAATATAAATGTTACAAAAAAATGTATATATTGTTACTGTCTTTTTGAAAATGCTATGATATATTATATTTAAGTTGATAGTTATTATACTAAGGAGGACTAAAAATGTTAGAATACAGATTAACTGAAGACGGAGTTCTAATAGAAAAAGAAGTAAATGTAGTAGAAAATGTGATGAAGGAAATTAGTGCTAACCAAGCCGAAGTTTCTGAAGCTTTTGAAACAAAAGCTCAAGAAAATATGCCTGTTAAGCAAGGATTTTGGTCAAGATTTAAATCTTTTATGCTTAAAGAAGTCGATCTTATGTCACCAGTTGATTTTACTTTAAGATTAACTCCTTATGAATCAAAAGTTTTAAAAGAAGTTAAAGATTTTTGGTTACAAGATGTTAGAAATGATTTTAAATGGAATTAAAATTTTAGTATCTTTTAGTAGCTAAAATATTATGCTTAAATTTAATAACTTAGAATTAAATTTCTAAGTTTTTATATTTGACAATATTTAAATCTTTAGGTATAATATTCTACATAATGGTCGCTTAGCTCAGTTGGCTAGAGCATCTGCCTTACAAGCAGGGGGTCATAGGTTCAAGTCCTATAGCGACCACCAATACGGCGCAGTAGTTCAGTTGGTTAGAATGCTAGCCTGTCACG